>DASVVH010000557.1:0-2939 GCA_036386615.1 Ardenticatenaceae bacterium | reverse complement strand
CTTGCGATTGGGGCGGCGGGCACGACTGTCATCATTGTGCCCATGGTCGTGCAGTTGATTGTGGCGGCAGCGGTTGGGCTGGGCATCATGGCCGTTTATCTGGCGGTGGGCCTTGTGCTGCTTGCGCTGGTTGCCTTCGTTGTCCGCCGTCTGAGAGGGTCGCCAGTCTAGCGTAGGGCCGCGACGTCACCTTGTTGAGGGAGGCGCGGCGGCGTGGGTGGCGAAAAGTATAGAAATTCCGCTATCGGGGCGCGCACAATGGAGATAGCGATGATATGTCTGTAATACGCAGCTTGTAATTCTTCTGACCGCCCTGCCGCAACCCGACTTGCAACGTAGCGGAAAGCCGTCAGGGTGGGTCTCTTAGAGGGTTCCAGTAGTGCGTATCTACCACTCGTCGTAAGGGGTTTCGGCTACCCCGTATGTTGGCGAGGCCAGTGGTTCGTTTCCGTGACCTGCCTCATCTCTCCTGGTAGGAATGACGCCATGATTTATTGTCCAAACTGCGGCGCTGCCAACAAAGCGGGGAACAAGTTCTGCATCGAGTGTGGTCAGGCGTTCCCCGCGCCGCATGAGCCGGAGGTGGAAAGCGTCGCCGTCGTGTCGGATGCGGAGAGCAACGAGGACGCGCCGGAGGGGGAGAGCCGCGATGTCATGGTACCCCCGCCCGCACCCTTACCTGTTGCATCTGAGCCTGCACCCGCGCCAGCTGCCTCAGCGCCCGCGCGGAGAGCATCCAGGGGGTGGCGGCGCGGTTTGGTGGCGCTAATTCTCGTGGTGGTGCTTGTCGTGGCGGGCGTCGGGGGCGCGACGCTGCTCGTGCGCAGGCAAGGTGTTAACCGCGCAAGCCCCGACGTGGCGGCAACTGGCCCCCGCCACACGCCAACGGCTATCGTGGGCTCCCGCAGCGACGACGATAGCGACGACGTTGCGGTGGTCGCGCCAGACGCGGAGGAAGGGACCGAAACCCCCGCCGCCGAAGCAGCCGCCGATTCGGAACCGGCAGAGGAATCGGTCACGCCGCGCGCGACGCTGACCGCGACGCTAGACACGACGGCGACCCTCTCCCGTACCCCCAGCCCGACCCGCTCGGCGACGCGGACGCGGACTCCCATGCGGACGCGGACCCCCACACGGACGCTCACGTCCACACCAACTGTGACTGAGACGCCCACGTCATCCACCACGCCGACAGCGACGGTGACGGCAGCGTCTGCCTCAGTCGTTCGTTTTTCCTACACAATCTGCGGTGCCGGCAACTGCGACATCTTCGTGTGGGACGCGTCTTCGGGAAGCCCCGCCGCCATCACCAACGACCCGGTGGTCAACAAGCAGGCGGACTGGTCGCCGGATGGGCAGTGGCTGGTCTTTGTCTCCCTCGACGCTGACGGGCGGGAGCGACTCGCGATCTTTGATTCCGCAACCGGGCAGACGGTGCCGGTGGGGGACGCCACCGACAACAAGGTGTTCCCATCGTGGTCCCCCGACGGGAACGAGATTCTCTACCAGCAGTATGACGACAGCGATGTTCACGTCCGCGCCTTCAACCTGACCACACAGGAAAGCCGCCTGTTGACGCACGCCAGTGGCCCATGGAACAAGACGCCGCAGTGGTCCCCTGTTGGGGACCGCGTTGCCTTCAGCGCGGCACCGTCCGATTCCAACGGGGACGGGGTCGTCAACGACAACGACCAGCGCTTCCTCTTCAGCATGGACCGCGACGGGAACAATCTCACCCGCCTGACGAATGAGCCAGGGTTCTACGACATGTATCCTTACTGGCTGCCCGACGGCAGGCATATCGTCTTCAGCCGGCACGTCAAAGCTGCGCTGTTCAACGACAACGACCCAGGCGATATCTACCTGCTAGATACCGTGACGGGAAGTGTGCGCCCGCTGACTCGGACGAGCGCGGACGAGGTGATGGCGGTACCGTCGCTGTCGGGGGACCAGATGCTGGTGGAGTACGACAGCAATGGCACCTTCGAGATCTACCTCGCGTCGTGGAATGGTGAGGTGCTGGGCGAGTCCCAGTTCGTTGTCAACGGTGAGGTACCAGCCTGGTTTCCCGCACTGCCGCCCTGACCGCGTGGCGCGGTGCGTGGTCGAGTGCGGGGGTGTAGAGGAGGGGAAGGAAGACCTTTGGAGCGGCAAGGGGTTGCGAGGACGAATCCAGGAGAACCGTCATGCTGAAGATTAAGGAACGAGTCCAAAACAAAGTGTCGGGCGCTGTAAATCCTCTGGCCGTTCTGGCTTGTCTGGCCCTCGTGGTTGTCATGCTGGTGGCCTGCGCCCCCACGAGGCCGCCAGAGGTCGCGGCGGTGCCCACGTTGACGCCGCGCCCATCGCGGACGCCGACTTCCACGCGGACGCCGACTTCCACGCGAACGAGGGCGGCGACGGAGGAGCCGGATGCGACGCGGACACCCGCCTCGACAGCCGAGGCGGAGCGCGAACCAACGGCCAGCGCGACACGGGAACCGACCACCGAGGCGGAGCGCGAACCGACGGCGACTGCTATCAGCAGCCGCACCCCGACCCGCACGGAGACGGCGACGCCTTAGGCAGCGGCTTCGGCAGACGCGCCCGCGACGTGGGAGGAGGCGGAGCCCAACGATGGCCCTAGCTCGGCCATGACGATTGCGCTTTCCAGCGAGGGTGGGGGTGTCATCGGGACGCCTGGGGACGAAGATTACTACCTCCTCAACGCATCAGGTGAAAGCTGGCTCGAAATTGACATATTCGCCTACCGAGCCGACTCGGCACTGGACAGCGAGTTGGTTCTGCTGGATGGGCGCGGGCAGATAGTTGCGCGCAACGATGATTTCAACGGCATAGATTCCTATCTTCGCCTGCGCCTGCCCGGGGCAGGTGCCTATTACATTGTCGTAGGTGATTTGAGTGGTGATGAAGGGGGCACAGAGTACCACTACCAGTTG
>DASVVH010000556.1:0-3306 GCA_036386615.1 Ardenticatenaceae bacterium | reverse complement strand
CAAGAATATACAGAGCAGGTTCAGATAATTATCGCAACTGATACGCGTGATATTCCTTCTGCTTTTGAGCAACATGCGTTGCTCATCTAAAGGCTTATTAACCGAGTTCTACTCCATCATTAGCACTCCTCGTAGTTGCGTGCTGGCCGGGCCCTCTCTGGGTGGCTACCGGGCTGGCCTACGCGCTGCCCGCGCTCACCGCCTACGCACTGCTCATCGTCGGCGTGGCGGTGGACAAATTGCCCCAGGTGCTGCTGCTGGCGCTGCTCGGAATGCCCCTGTCGGCGATTGCGATTGTCAGCGCGCAGTCGGGGCGGCTATCGCTGGCAGTCGTCAGCGCGGTGGGCGCGCACCTGAGCAGCACCGCGCTCATGGCTCTGGCGTTCTTGATACAGGGCTTTTTCTAGGGTTGTGAATCGCGCTCCACATGTGCCCTTAAACATGCTAAAATGAGTAAGGTAAAGTTAGCGACCCGTGGGAGAGGATGATGCAAACTGCAACTGTTTCGCCCGATTACGAGGTGATTATTCCAACCGGGGTTCGAGAGGCATTGAGAATTCAACCTGGACAGGAAGTCCAGGTTATCGCGTATGAGAACCGCATCGAATTAATTCCTGTCCGGCCAATAACTGAGATGAGGGGTTTCCTCAACGGGATTGACACGACGGTGGAGCGAGAAGCTGACAGAGTATGAATGTGGTTGATTCCTCAGCATGGTTGGAATATTTCGCCAGCGGCCCGAATTCCCAATTCTTTGCAGTAGCCATCGAGGATGTAGCACGCCTTGTCGTACCGACTATTGTGCTTTACGAAGTGTTCAAGCGCGTCTTGCAGCAACGTGGCGAGGGAGATGCATTACAGGTAGTTGCCGTGATGCAACAGGGCATTACAGTAGAGTTAGACGCGGCACTCGCTCTAAGCGCCGCAAAGATTTCCTCAGACTTGAAGATACCGATGGCGGATAGCATTATCCTGGCAGTAGCCCGCTCTTTCAACGCTGTCGTGTGGACGCAGGACGCGGACTTCAAGGGTATTAAAGGAGTCCAGTACGTAGAGAAGCAGTAACCTCCTCCAACGCTGGTAGCCTGAAGGCGTTAATGCTAACTCCTAAGCGTCTGACGGAGGTCCGCCCGCATCGCCTCCCGCAACTGCTCTCCGGGGCCTCCGTGGTGATGTGTTGGCCGGGCGCTCTCTGGACGGCTGCCACCAGGCTGGCCTGTATCAATGCCTTCATCTATTCCCGAATTGAATATTTCGGTCAAGGCTACTTTACAACATGTGTTAGAATAGAATTAGGGCGTTCGCCTGTACTCTCCTTCGTTCTCCTCTACCTCCTCCCTTCACCTCCGAGCCGCCCAGCCTGTATTCATTGTCTCAGGAACCCATCCCAGGGTTTCAGACTTTCCGTTCCCCGCGACTGGAGGCGGCGAAACAATGTTGGCACGTCTGCTCTCTCGACTAACAGCCCCGCTATCTCTGTTCGTCCTCGTCCTGCTCACGTTGTCGCCCTCGCAAGCCTCGCCGTCCGCGCGTGGAATCCCCTTCTTGAGCCGCCCGGACTGGAGCCCGACCTTCGTCAGCGGCGCGGTGGGCGGCGTCGCTATCAACGAGGTGATGTACTACCCCGGTTCAGGGCAGAGCGAGTGGGTCGAACTCCGAAACGGCGGCCCCGGTGCCGCGAACCTTCGCGGCTACCAACTCAGCGATGAAGACGGCAACGTCTATTACATCCCTACGAGCTTGCCCGATGTGCCCGCCGGGGCATTCGTCGTGGTCATCTTCGACGGGGCGGGCACCGGAGCCAATGACTACAGCTTCAGTGACAACGTGGCAACGCTGCACAGCCCGGCATCCCTGGTGAACATCTTTGAGGACGATGCCGACCAGGTGGCGCTTTATTCCACTGGTGGCAACCTCGGCAACGCCATCTCGCTACCGCTTGTGCAGCGGAACGCCTACACCTGGAACCCACCAGTGCCTGGTATCCCCGCTGATCCTGCCGCATCGCCGCTGCTCTCTTATGTGGCCTGGGGAGCGCCTGCGGGCGAGGACGGTGCCGAGGCAGAGCGAGCGGGACTGTGGAACCGCGACTGGTATGTAAGCCCATATACCGGCCTGGGCGACGAGTCTGAAGAGGTGGAACTCGGCCCGAACGAATCACTGGGGCTGCTGCCGAACAGTACAAGTGGTTACCCGGAGGATTGGACGCTCTTCCACGTTGGGTACGTCACGCCTGGTACCGCGAACGCGCTGCCGCCAATTGACTGGTACTATCCTCCGGCCAATGCGACGGTGGACAGGGCGACATTCAGCATCATCTGGGCACCCATCGAACTTGCGACGGGGTATCACTTCCAACTGGATGATAGCAGCACCTTCGATTCACCCCACGCGGATACGGTCCTGACGACCGCTTTCTATAGGCCCTCGGAGGGAGTACCGGAGGGGACGTACTACTGGCGGGTCAAAGTGCTCTTCAGCCAGGGCGAGAGTCCCTGGTCGTCACCCCTTGCAGTCAACAGCATGGCTCTCCCGGACCCCACAACGCGCGACGCGAACGGCCTCCCCGTCGTGACGAGCAAGGTTCTGGGAATTACCTGGCAGCTTCAGCATAAAGATACCAACATGCTCTGCCTGCAAGGCGACCCTCCCACTGGCGCGGCTGCCTGGAACGCTCCTCACGCGGCGCGGGGCACGCACGGGCAGATGTATTGCGTCCGCGCCTCGATCTCCATGATGGCCTCCTATTACGGCGGCAGGTTGAGCCAGGACCGGATCACCTACGAGATATTCAAGGCCCAGAAAGTCGAAGCACATCTGGGGCACGACATCGGGGTGGCGGCCCCGCCCGACCCTACGCAGTCGAACACTCTCTCCTGGGCGCTCGGCACGGCTGTACCCGTTCAGGCAGGCAAGCCAACCTTCGCGCAGTTCAAGACATGGATTGACGCGGGAAGCCCGGTTATGTCTCGCATCCCAGGGCACATGCGGGTCATAGATGGCTATTCGGAGTTCACCACATTAGGAGTCACCTTCGAGTTTCTCCATCTCCTCGATCCCTGGGATGGAGCCAAATGGGTCGGCTACGACAGCGACCCCATCGCGCACGTCTACGTCGGCCCGGCGGGGACAACCGGCGCGCCCAGCGTGCGTTCGGACGAAGACGCGGACGGCGATGGAACACCCGACACGATGGACGACAGCGACGGCGACGGTGTGACCGATTTCGACGAGTTACACCGCTTCAACCTCAATCCAAGTAACCCTGACTCCGACAGCGATTTCGTTCGGGACGCGCAGGACATC
>DASVVH010000555.1:0-3753 GCA_036386615.1 Ardenticatenaceae bacterium | reverse complement strand
GGACTCGGAGCGATCGTTGCAGGTGGCCTCTCGTAAGTAGATTAGGACTGCACAGACAACTCGGCTGGACAGCTTGCCTCGGCATAGAAACGACGGGTAGATCTCTCTCGCGCCACCACTCGCCTACTCAGCTACGCGTGGTGGCTCGGTTATCACACGATGGAGTTGCGGCATCCACTGCCACCCGGTAGGATAGGTAAGTTCGTAGATGGGCACTCGCTCCGCCAGCTGCTGGAGGTCGGGCCAGACGCGCTGCAAGTCAGACGCTGGAAAGTTCGCGCTCATCAGGAGGGCCGACAGAAGGCTCATGAACGCCTCGTGGCCCGTACAACGGCGTACTTCGATTTCGCCCTCATTGGCTGTTCCACGCTGAAGCAGGTATATCCTAGTCACCGGATATAGACCCGCCAAAAATCTCCCCCACGCCCCACCGACCGGAACTCGGCGCTTGGTGCCCTCATCGAAAACAGAAGGGTATTCATCGGCGCTGCCGATGAACTGCTCGATGGTTTGCGGCCACAGCCGCATCTGCGGGTAGGCTGAGGCTGCCAGAGGTTCCCCGTCCACCGACAGGTAGACGGCCACGAAGTCGTCACAGAGGAGCGGAACCCCGCCTGCCAGCAGCGACGCCAGCATGGATGATTTTCCGGTGCCGCGTTCCGCCAGGAAGAGGACAGCTTCCCCATCCAGAACAACGGCCCCCGCGTGCAGGGGAATTCGCTCCTGCCGCAATAGCCACCAGGCGAAGACGGTCCCCAGCAGGCGCGCGTCTACGTAGTCCTCCCGCGCCCCTTCAGGCCCGGTGTGATGGTAGGTCACCTGGTCTGCCCGGAGCAGAACCTGATCTCCGCCTGGGAACAACAGCAGGTCATCCGAGCCGAGCCGATAGGCTGCCTCGATATTCAGGTCGTTGCGGTACTCGTCGGGGACGATTGTCAGCACCTGCGCACCATCCAGCGCGAGCGTGCCGTACGCTTCGGTGATGCGGAGGTCGTATGGAGGGACGGCTGTGACGAGCGGGGAGCGAAAGGGCACATCGCTCCAAATGGTTACGCCGTAAATCGAGTAATAAGCCATAGCGCCCGAAGAGTCAGAGCAGCACGCGTTGTCATCTATTCTGACGACGCGCCTGCCCGAATGGATTTATGAGACGAGGAGCTCTAATGGATTGGGAGCCATCGCGTGCCGGGGAAGAGGAGAATGGGGACCAGACAGACAGGAACGGGGCCGCAGGAATCCCTGCGGCCCTCGTAACGGGTGCGACCTTGAATTACGTGCCGGACTTGAACGTCCCGTTGTCCGCGCCGCTGCCTGTGCTGCCCTTGGTGAGGCTCTTCAGCGTCCCGTAGGTTTGCAGGCGTGGGGTCTCGTACTTCGGCGTCTTGATCTCCGTCTTGGTCTGTCGCATGAACTGGCCTCCTGAGAAGTGATTGAAACTAACTAGGTTTCGGGTATAGCTAGGGGCAACGGATAGATAATACACCAAAGCCGATAACCTTGCAACCCCTGGATTTTTACTCTCCTCTCCCTAGCGTTCGGGTTCCTCCGCGCCCTGGCGAAGCTGGGGGAACAGGATGACCTCGCGGATGGAATGCTGGTTCGTGAGCAGCATCACCATTCGATCCATCCCCCAGCCAATGCCACCCGTCGGCGGCATACCATACATCAAAGCGTTGACGTAGTCCAGGTCAACGGGGTGAGCCTCGGTGTCGCCCGCCCCGTATTGCTGTTGCTGCTCCGCGAAGCGCTCATACTGTTCCAGCGGGTCGTTTAGCTCCGTGAAGGCGTTGCCACGTTCCGCGCCGCCGATGAAAAACTCGAAGCGCTCCACAAGCTTCGGGTTGTCCGGCTTCTGCTTGGCGAGCGGCGAGAGTTCGCGCGGGTAGTCAACGATGAAGACCGGCTGAATCAGGTGTGGCTCCACCGTCTCGCCGAACAACTCGTCCACCTGCTTGCCCCATGTTGGCTTCGGTTCGATTCGCAGGCGCTGGTCCCGAATCGCCTCGCGCAGCCTCTCCAGCGTGTCGGCCTCGTAGATGTCCACGCCCGCCCGCTCCAGAATGGCGTCGCGCATCGTCACGCGCGGCCAGGGCGCGGCGAGGTCAATCTGCTGCTCCCCGAATGGAATCACCGTTGTTCCATGCACCTCGCGGCAGACGGTGGACCAGCAGCCTTCGGCCAACTCCATCATGTCGCGGTAGTCGGCGTAGGCTTGATACGCCTCTATCATGGTGAATTCCGGGTTGTGCTTGAACGAGACGCCCTCGTTGCGGAAATCCTTGCCAATCTCGAAGACCCGCTCCAGCCCACCGACGAGCACTCGCTTCAGGTAAAGTTCGTCCGCGATACGGAGGTAGAGGTCGCGCCGCGCCCAGTTGTGGTGCGTCACGAAGGGGGTAGCCGCTCCGCCCCCGTAGAGGGGCTGCAAGATGGGCGTCTCGACCTCGATGAAGCCCAGCCCTTCCAGGTAGCGGCGCGTCAGGCTCGTGATTTGGGCGCGCTTGACGAAAATCTCCCGCACCTCCGGGTTCGCCATCAGGTCCGCGTAGCGCTCGCGGTAGCGCTGCTCCGTGTCGCTCAGGCCGTGCCACTTTTCCGGCGGCTGGTTGAGCGCCTTGGCGAGCATTGTCCACTCGCGGACCTCCACCGTCGGCTCCTCGGTCCTGGTGAAGAACATGGTGCCGCGCGCCTCAACGAAGTCGCCCAGGTCCACCAGCCGCCGAAAGCGGTTGTACGCCTCCTCGCCCAGCGTGTCCCGCTTCAGGAAAATCTGGATGCGCCCCGCGCCATCTTCCAGGTGCGCGAAGGTGGCCTTGCCCATGATGCGGATGCCGACCACGCGCCCCGCCACCACTACGGCGGGAGGTTCGCCGTCGGTGGCGGCTTCCAGTGCCTCGCGCGCGGCGCGGCTGGTGTGGGTGCGCTCGGAGCGTGGTGGGAAAGGCTCGATGCCCTGCTCCCGCAGTGCCTGCATCTTCTCGTAGCGGTTCTGCTGGTACTCGTTGAACTCGATTGGCCCTGTCATCAGTGCTCCTTCTACGCTGCGGTTCGCAGAGCGTAATGGAAAGGGGGTGCCGAGGCAAACAAAAAAGGTACGGGGATGCGCCCGTACCTTTTATCAGATGCGTGAGGTCTTTTTACTGGACCTTGATAACCTTGAAGACCATCTGACCGTTGGGCGTATCCACCTTGACGGTAGAGCCTTTTTTCTTGCCCAGCAGCGCGCGCCCCAGCGGGGACTCGTTGGAGATTCGCCCGTTGGAGGGGCTGGCCTCCGTCGCGCCGACGACGGTGTAGGTCTCGTCCTCGTCAGTGCCGTCCTCGCGGATGGTCACGGTGCTGCCGATGTTGACGGTAGCACCACCGTTGGATTCGATAATCTGCACGTTCTTGAGAAGATATTCCAACTCGCGGATGCGGCCCTCGACGAAGCCCTGCTCCAGCTTGGCGTCGTCGTATTCGGCGTTCTCACGCAGGTCGCCCTCTTCCTTCGCCTGGCGGATGCGCTCGGCGACCTGGGGACGCTTGACCTCTTTGAGTTGAGCTAGTTCTTGTTCGAGCTTCTGCTTGCCTTCGCGCGTGAGAAGCGTTGCCTTTTCGGCTGTATGCATGGAGACCCCCACAATGGGAAAATAAAAAAATGAAACTGAGTGGCGCAGAGGCGCTCGGCTCTCAGTTTCTCTCTGCTCTTTATTATAGTCAGTTCCAGGATTGATGCAAACGGGACGCATGTTCGACAGCGACGAGGATGAG
>DASVVH010000554.1:0-10895 GCA_036386615.1 Ardenticatenaceae bacterium | reverse complement strand
CAGGAGTATAGGGAGTGGGAGAAGGGTGCGGCACGAGGTGAAGGGGACGGCGGGATGAAGAGACATGTTAACTCCATAGGCTCAAGTGAAAAGATGTTCGGATAGCATAGCGGAAAAGGTGTGCTAAGTCAAGTGCTATTTGGAGTATTCAGGAATATCGGTAGATGCACTGTGACCGCCGAGGGTTGCGCGCGGGCGGCCACAAGGGCCGCCCCTACCACGCTCCACCCTCGGCTACCTCCTTCGTCACTCCCCGTAGGGGAGTTCAGGTTCGCGCCAGTCGCACGCTGTTACCATTGCTTAAGGTCGGGACGACCAAGGACGATTAGCTTCGCGGAGACTTACTGGGAGCGGACGCGGGCGATGTCGCTCACTAGCTATCTAGCTCAGAGATGGAGTTGAACGTGGCGCTGACGCTGGCGCTGATTGTGTTAGTGGCGTCGTTCACGGTGCTGTTCGTGGTGAAGGGGATGTTCCGGCAGCATCTTGACCGTACTATAGACGACCAGCGGTCAATAAACCGCTAATAGGTGCTAGCAGACGTAATTCGGCCCCTCGCTCATATCAAACAGGGGTTTACCATGTATCAAGGGGTTTTTGCTTTCAGACAAATGATCCCTCTTTGAGTTCCATCATTCTCGAAGTTTGGTATTCCTGCTAAACACCCGCCCTTTCTATACGCCCAGCGATGAGCAGCGATGTAGGCACCGTCCATAGAACTGAGATCAAAAGGTGTATCCCGAAGCATGCTATCTAGCTCCTCATCCGTTGCAGTGTCGAGATTGCCATACTCCAATTTGATGCAAATAATCCCCCATTGATCATTAAGGCGTTCATAAGTTGGAATACCTGCGAGACATCCTTGATCTACGGCCCAGCGATGAGCAGCAATCGGTTTTGCATTTTGGTGAATAGGGGAATCAAAATCATTACCAATTAATCTCCCACCTAGTTCTGTCACCGAAGCGGCTGTTATCTCTGCGTATTCAGCGGGTACACAAATTACTTCCCACATCGCGCCACTACGTTCATAGTTTAGAATACCGGCTGCACATCTTTCATTCTGTGCCAAACGGTTGGCAGCAATCTGCTTCCCATCTAGAGTAGCAAAGTCCACTCCAACACTTGCTGCCATACTGCGTAACTGTTGCTCATCAACCTCAATGATCAGGTCTTCCGGAGTTGTACACAGCCAGTCTTCGTAGACCACTATGGATGGCTCACAAACTTCTCGAAAGGTGAACCCCATGCTTCGCTCTCCCCCGCTCAAATACCTAAGTATTACTGTGCCTCCTATATCTTCAAACCTTGTGACCACGGTGTACTGCCTGATCAAGTTTTGTGCGGGGGGGCTAAGCGTCAGGCTTGAGTCAAAATTGTCAGATGAAGTAAGCTCACTCCATATCTGTTCTAATAAAGCGTCGGATATCTCTAGTCCATCGTTATCGAGGGTGAGGTCGTTGAGGGTTCCAGCAGAGCAACTGACCTCCTTTATTTCAGGCACAGTACAATATCGTACCTCGGTTTGCTGCCTGCTCTCAGGTCTGTTTACATAGAGGCGATTCACTCCAACTAGTTCCGGTACTTCTGGTGTAGAGGTAACAGTAACTTCGATAGTGACACTCGGACTAGGAGCGATTGTAACTGTAGCCGTGCTTTTAGGAGGTGTAGGTTCTGGAGGAATAGTGCTACCAGCAATTCCAAAAAGGTCTGCTACCAACCCGATAATCGCTAATAGCACAGTTATAACAGTTATTAACGAAATCCTTATAAAATTTGGGTCGTGTTGCCAACAGTAACGACTCCTCGGAAGCGCGTTCCGTTTACATCTGGTTTCAGTTTCAGTTACCGCTTTGCACCGCGCCATAGACCCACCCCCCTTAAATTATCTGCCAACACTTAACCTTTCACCAATGAGGAGTAGTTACGTTGGAACATACGCCCTAGCGAGAGAATGCCGCGTTCGTCTACCGACTACCTATAGGGCGTAGTAGCTGATAATTGCCTGTTCCATTAGGGCAGATTATAAGGCTCTTCATTTCAGGTAGCAATCAGTTAGCAGATAGGAGAAGAAAAGGCGCGCTCCGGGTGGAGCGCGCCTATTGATTGGTGGGTGTAGGAGGGGTTAGTAGCGGCCACCGCCGCCACCGCCGCGATTGCGGTCTCCACCGCCACCGCCCCGTCCGCCCCGGTCTCCGCCACCGCCACGATTGCCGCCGCCAGCGCGCTCGCGGTCGCCACCGCGACCACCACCGCCACCGCCGCGACTGCCGCCCTTGTCGTTCTCGCGGGCGGTTTCAAGGTCCCAGCCTTCAAGGACGGCGCGGCGGCTGAGGCGAATCTTGCCGCCACCGTCTATGTCCGTGACCATGACCATGATTTCGTCGCCCTGGCGAACAACATCTTCGACGTTGGGGACGTGGTAGTCGGCCAGTTGGGAGATGTGAACGAGGCCGTCGGTGCCGGGCATAATCTCGACGAAGGCACCCAGGCCCTCGCGGACGTTGACGACCTTGCCCGTGTAGATACGGCCCAGAACGACCTCTTCGGTCAGGGCCTCGATGAGTTCGCGGGTGGCGCGGGCGGCGGCCTCGTCGGTGGTAGCGACGAAGACGGTGCCGTCCTCCTCGATGTCAATCTTGGCACCCGTCTGCTCCTGGATGGCGCGGATGGTCTTGCCGCCGGGGCCGATGAGCTTGCCAATCTTGTCGGGGTTAATCTGGATGGTGGCGATGCGCGGCGCGTAGGGGCTGAGGTCGCTACGCGGGGCGGGAATGGCCTGCTCCATCACGTCGAGTATCTGCATGCGGGCGGCGTGGGCCTGGGCGAGGGCGCGGCGCATCACGTCCATCGAGAGGCCCTTGATTTTGATGTCCATTTGCAGGGCGTTGATGCCTGTGCGGGTGCCCGCGACTTTGAAGTCCATGTCGCCGAGGTGGTCTTCAAGGCCCTGGATGTCGGTGAGAATCTGTATCTGCTCGCCGTCGGAGATGAGGCCCATCGCGACGCCGCCAACGGGTGCCTTGAGGGGCACGCCCGCGTCCATCAGGGCGAGGGTGGAGGCGCAGACGGAGGCCATCGAGGTGGAGCCGTTGGAGGCAAGCACCTCGGAGACGACGCGAATGGTGTAGGGGAACTGATCCTTCAACGGAATCATGGGGCGCAGGGCGTTCTCGGAGAGGGCACCGTGCCCAATCTCGCGGCGGCGCGGGCCGCGCAGGGGGTAGGCTTCGCCGGTCGAGAAGGGCGGGAAGTTGTAGTGGTGAATGTAGCGCTTCTCGTCCATCTGGCCGAGGTCGTCAAGAGCCTGCACGTCGCCCATCGTGCCGAGGGTAACGATGGAGAGGCACTGCGTCTCGCCGCGCGTGAAGAGGCCGGTGCCATGCACGCGGGGCAGCAGGTCTACCTCGGAGGCGAGGGCGCGAACCTCTTCGGGGCGGCGTCCGTCGGGGCGCTCGCCCTGTTCGAGGATGCGGCGGCGGACAGTGGCTTTGTAGAGGTCTTCCCGAACCTCGTCAATGGCCTTGCGGTCGTAGCGAGTCTGGCCCGTCTCGGCGTCGGTGAAGTGGGCGATGAGTTCTGCCTTGAGGGCGTCCAGGCGGTCGTTGCGCTCGGTTTTGGTGCTGGTCTCGTTGAGGATGGTGCCGATTCTGTCACCGAGGAAGTCACGGACCTCGCGCTGTACCTCTTCGGGCACCTGGAAGACTTTGTACTGAGCCTTCTCCTTGCCAATCTCGGCCTGCATCTGGTTCTGAAGCTCGATGATGGGCTGGAGGGCCTGGTGCGCGAGTTCGAGGGCGCGGACCATCGTCTCCTCGTCTATCTCTTCGGAGGCGCACTCGACCATGTTGATGGCATCGGCGGTGCCAGTAACGCGGAGGTCGAGGCGGGAGTTTTCAACCTGATCGGCGAGGGGGTTGACGATGAACTCGCCGTTGGCATCGAGGGCGATGCGGACGTTGGCGATTGGTCCCTGGAAGGGCACATCGGAAATCATGAGGGCGGCACTGGCACCGATGGCCGCAAGGGTGTCGAGCGGGGACTGGTCATCGTGGCTGAGGGCGGTGATGATGACCTGCACGTCGTTTCGGTAGCCCTTGGGGAAGAGGGGGCGGAGGCCCCGGTCCACGAGGCGGGAGAGGAGGATGCCGCTCTCGCTGGGGCGACCCTCGCGGCGGAAGAAGGAGCCGGGGATGCGGCCCGCCGCGTACATACGCTCCTCGAAGTCCACGCTGAGGGGGAAGAAGTTGATGCCCTCGCGCGGCTCTTTGGCGGCGGTGGCGGTGACGAGGACGATGCTCTCGCCCATGCGGACGGTGACGGCCCCGCCCGCGAGTTTGGCGAGCTTGCCCGTCTCGATGGTAATTTCGTGGTTGCCCAGCATCGCGGTATAGCGATTGGGCTGGTTCAGACTGGTCATCTTTGTACGTTCCTTCCGTGTGGATGTTTGGTGCGGTAGTTACCGCAAGTTGCACGCCACGACGGGAGGGACTGGAGCGAACCACGAAAGCGGTCTGGACCTTCGTGGCTCGCTCCAATTCCTGCCCGTCCGGGGCGCGGGTGGTTGCCGCCGAAACAGGGGTGCTCCGGGCGGCGGGGAGCCAACAAAAACGGGCCAGCAGGCGCTCGGCCCGCTGACCCGTTTTGAAGCGAATAGGGAGACAATGAGTTACCTGCGGAGGCCCAGCCGCTCGACGATAGTGCGGTAGCGGGCGACGTCTTTCTTTTGCAGGTAGGCGAGGTGACGGCGGCGCTGGCCGACGAGCTTGAGCAGGCCCCGGCGGGAGCTTTCGTCCTTCTTGTGGGTGCGAAGGTGGTCGGTCAACTCGGTGATGCGCTGCGTGAGGATGGCGATTTGAACTTCAGGCGAGCCAGTGTCGTTGTTGGCAAACCCGTATTCGGTGACTATCTGTTCCTTCTGGGCCTTCGAGAGGGCCATGTACGTTCGCTCCTTAATTGTCCCGTCGGGCAGCCGGAGCCGCGCCGGGGGTGTTCTTACTATCATCAGCCGAAGATTATATCATGGGTCGGGTGGATAATCAAAAGTGGGGGTGCGGAAATTGGAAGGCGGAACGGACGGTGGACGGTGGAGGGGAAGAAAGATTGAAAGGATAATAGAAGCTGCGCTCTGCCCCTTTTATGTATCGTCTATTGATTCCCCTAAAAGGACTGACGTTGGTGTCGCGCCTTGCCTGTATCATGGCTTGTCGATGCGCCAAACATGTACAAGACAGGGAGAACTACAATGCGGAAAATTGTGTCGGGCCTCTTTATCGCCCTCGACGGTGTGGCCGAGTCGCCCCATGAATGGCAGTTCGAGTTCGATGCTGAGATGGGGCAAAGCATGGATGAGCAGATCGCACGAGTGGACGCCATCCTGCTGGGGCGAGTGACCTACCAGGAGTGGGTCAACTACTGGCCGAACGGGCCGGATGACGGATTCGCCAGCTTCATCAACAGCACGCCCAAGGTTGTCGTCTCCACGACCCTTGATAAGGTCGCGTGGGGAACCTATGACAATATCACCCTGGTCAAGGGCAACCTGGCAGAGGAAATCGCCAGGTTGAAGCAGCAACCGGGCAAAGACATTCTGGTCACGGGTAGCCCTACGCTGGTGCAGTCACTCCTCCACACTGACCTCCTCGACGAGCTTATCCTCCTGGTTCACCCTGTCGTGGCGGGCAAGGGAAAGCGGCTGTTTGGGGACGGGCAGCCACTGAAGCGGCTGCAACTTGTCAATGCTACGACGACCAGTAGCGGCGTCGCAATCCTGACCTACCAGCCGCGCAGCGACGTGTAAACCCATCCACGCCGCGCGATGACGCCGCCCCCATACCCGCGCAACCAGGCATCCAAGATACAGGAGCGACCATGCAAAAGAACACGATGTGAGCAGGTCCATGCCGAACGGTAGGGGAGAGGGCAGCCGTGCGCTTAAGGCGCACGGCTGCTGTTACGATGCCAGAAGGTTGGAAAGAGCGAACCAACCAAGCGGCTGGCAGGATTTCACTCCGAAGGGATGTGGCGTACTACCTATGTCCATTTACTATTGTGAGCGGCAGGGCTAAGACTTTGCCGCCCTGCCGCTGTCAGGGAAGAAAATTTCTTCGATGGGCTTGCCGAAGAGTTTGCCGATTTTGAAGGCGAGCGGGAGGCTGGGGTCATACTTGCCCGTCTCAATGGCGTTGACAGTCTGCCGGGAGACTTCAAGATACTCAGCAAGTTGAGCCTGGGACCAGTTGCGCTCGGCGCGCAGGACGCGGAGGCGGTTGTTCATTGATACCGTCTGCGGGCGATGGTGACGCCAAGAAAATAGAAGATGGGCAGGAAGGGCCAGACGTGGCGGTAGCTCAGGTCTTCCGGGGGAAGGGTGACGGCGATTTCAAGGAGGCTGAGCGTGAGGAGAAGTATGAGGGTAAGAAGAAAGGCGAAGGCAACGGCTTCGAGTTGGATGCGGCGCTCAAGCTCGTCGAGTTCGCGGATGCCTCGAATAATGGTGAGGAGCCAGAGGGCGAAGAAGGGGATGGGCAGAAGGGCAGAGGCGACCCGTAAGGGGGGTGCGGCAACGAGTTCGAGGAGGGCACGCGCAGCGCCGTAGGAGAGGAGGAAGAGGAGTGATAAGACTACGAGAAGTGACCACGAGGGACCGGAATGAGCAGGGGTTTGCATAGTGCCGCCTCCTTCGGGCGATGAGGGTGATAACTTCTTCACGAGAAGTATTGTAAAGGAAGATTGATATTTTGTAAAGCATGCTTTACATATCACGCCAAAAAGAAAGGAGCCTGTAGCGGCTCCTCTTCTTTATCTGGTTGGCGCGGTGACGTTACGAGACGTTTTACTGCAACCCTCGGTAAGCATCTTTCCGGTGACGTACCCGTAGGATAGTGACGACCTGAGCTGAATCATCAACCCGGTAGATGATTCGGTATTCTCTCCCGGCCCTGACGCTGTAGCGCTGCCCTGAAAGCTTTAACTTCTTGGAACCAGATGGCCTCGGCTCGTCAGCAAGGCTACTTATCACATTGATAGCTCGTTGCCGCGTCTCGCTGGGCAGGTCGCGCAACTCTTTCCGGGCTGACGATGAAACGTCAAGCCGATAGGGCATCTAACTCGGCCTTGACCTCATCCCACGAGTACAGTTGCTCCTCGCCTGTGGCGATTCGGAGTTCGGCCTCTAGCGCGGCGACACTATCCCGCAACTCCTCTAGCTCTTCAAGGAGGGCGAGGTAACGCTGGTGTGACATCACCACTGTGGTAGGTTGCCCGGCCTGCTCGATGACGACATCGGTGTCGGCGTTGACGGTGGCTGTATTCATGGTGCTCGCTCTCCTTCTTAATCTCTACTGCCCACCAGGGGTGAGGTACTGCTGGAACTCCTCAAAGGGAATGGCCCCAACGACGCGGGTGCCGTTGATGAAGAAGGTGGGCGTGCCCGTGATGCCGAGGCGCGTGCCCTCGGCAATGCCCGCCTGAACGTCGGCAGTGTACCTCCCACTCTCGACGCACTCCTGGAGGGCGGCACCATCCAGGCCGACGCCTGAAGCAATCTCGGCGAAGGCTGGGTTGGGGTTGGGCTGGCTCCACTGTTCCATGTTGGCGAACAGAGCGTCGTGCATCGTCCAGTAGCCTTCCGGCCCACCGAGTTCGCCCGCACAGCGCGCCGCCTCGGCAGCGGCGGGGGCCTGCGCGTGGATGGTGAGGGGGAAGTCCACGTAGAAGAGGCGCACGGTGCCATCCTCAATCAGTGGGCCAATCTGCGGCAGGGTCTCGTCCACCCAGCGCTTGCAGAAGGGGCACTGGTAATCGCTGAACTCGACGATGGTGATGGGCGCGTTAGGGTCGCCCACGTAGTAGGCTTTTTCGAGAACGGCGGGGTCTACCTCAACGCCTGACTGCGCGGGACCCTGCGTGAAGCCAGTCTCGGCGAGGGGCTGGCTGGCAGCGGCCCAACTGGTAGCGAAACCCTGCACGTTGGGCACGACGGTGGACTGCTGGGTTTGCAGGTTCAGCGCCACGATGTCGTAGCGGTTCTCGCCCGCGATGCTGGTGTAGAGCAGCCAGTTACCGTCGGGACTCCAGGTGGGCACGATGGCGGAGGTGGTGCCGTTGGTCAGTTGCTGGCGGTTGCTGCCATCGGGGGCAACTGTGAAAATCTGGGAGGGCTGCGAACCGGAGGCGGAGTAGAAGGCGATGGCCTGACCATCAGGACTCCACGCCGGAGCGCTATCGGTGCCGCCGCCGCTCTGCTCGGTGAGCGGGGAGGTCTCGCCCGATGCCACATCCATCACCCAGAGGGATTCGCCGACTTCGTTGACGTTGCTGTAGACGATGTATTTGCTATCGGGACTCCAACTGCCGAGCTTGTCCTCGCCCGGCGTGTGGACGACCAGGCGCGGGTCGCTGCCGTCCGCGTTCATGACCCAGATGTTTATGTCGCCGCCCCCACGATTGGAGACGAAGGCAATCTGGCTGCCGTCGGGGCTCCAGATGGGCTGGGTGTCGTTGCCGGGAGTGTTGGTGAGGTTCGTCGCCTCGCCCGTTGCCACGTCGGCGACGTAGATTTCGGCATCCACAGTGGTGTTGGTGACGAAGGCGACCTGGGTGCCGTCGGGCGAGAGGTAGGGAAAATAACCCTCGCCCTGCTCCTGAGAGACGGCGGTGAGACCCGTCCCGTCGGCATTGGCGACGAAGGCATGTAGGGGTCCACCCTGGCCGAAGGGTCCCATGAAGGCGACTCGCCCCGCCGACGCGCTGAGGGCGGCGCTGGCGGCACCGGGCGCGGCGTCAACCGGAGCGGTGTTCTGGCCCGTCGCGGGGGCCGGGGCGCTGCCCGTTCCAGTCGCGGTGTCATTCGTGGTGCCGGAGGCGGTGTCACTGGCGGGGGGCAGCGGCACGGACGCGCCCGCCGGGTCAGGGGTCGGGGTGACGGTGACGTAGACGACGCGCTGCCCGCAGGCGCTGAGGAGCGCGACGAGTACCAGCGCCAGGAGCAGGCGAACAGGATGAGAGCGGTTGACCATCAGATTCCTTCTACATTCAGCAACGGATAATAAGCAAACACCCGGACTATCCATATCGAAGGCGGGCGACACTTTCGATGTGGTAGGTTTGGGGAAAGAGGTCTACAGGTTGTACGGCGTCGAGCGTATAACCCGCGTCGAGGAGGTGGCGGATGTCACGCGCCTGCGTGGCGGGGTCACACGCGACGTAGATGATAGTTGGAACTCGCATTTCTCCAAGAGCGCGCAGGACGGACACTTTGCAGCCCGCGCGGGGCGGGTCGAGCAACACGACGTCGGGCGGGGGGCCGTAGGTGTGCCACTTGGCAAGGGCGACCTCGCTGGGCGCGCGAACGATGGTGACGTTCTCTAACCCTTCGGCATGGCGGCGCGCGTCGGAGACGGCGGCGGGGTGGTTCTCGACGAGGTAGACGCGCCCCACCTCGGAGGCGAGGGAGATTCCGAAGAGGCCGACGCCCGCGTAGGCGTCGAGCAGGATGTCGGTGGGCTTGAGGGGCGCGGCAAAGTCGCGGGCGACGGCCAGAAGGCGCTCCGCCTGCTCGGTGTTGACCTGAAAGAAGCTGTCGGCGCTGACGTGCCAGGTTCGCTCGCCTAGCTCCTCGCGCAGTTCCGGTTCGCCAGCGGCGGGCTGAATGCGCCCCTTGATATTGCGATAGGCGACGGAAACGCCGGGCGGAAGGGGGAGCGAGAGCGAGCGGTTGTTGTGGCTCTCGGCGACGGCGAGGCGGTCGCCCGTGCGCTCGCTGCCGCGCAGGACGAGGCGGTCCAGGTTGGGGAAGTGCTGCCAGTCCAGCGCCTCGAACATCTCGTAGACGGGATGGTTCATGATGAAGCACACGTCTATGGGGTAGAGGCCCCGGTTGTCCTCGCGGACGAAGGCGAGGCCCCTTGGCGTGTTGCGGAGTTGAACGTGGTTGCGGTAGCGCCAGGGGTCGGCCATGCCGATGCAGGGGCGGACGGGCGGCTCGGCAATCTTGCCGATGCGCTGAAGCTGTTCGCGGACAATGCCCGTCTTGTAGCGGAGTTGAGCCTCGTAGCTGGCGTGTTGCCACTGGCAGCCGCCGCATTTGCCGGGGCCAAAGTGAGGGCAGCGCGGCACGACGCGGTCGGGGCTGGGTTCCAGCACTTCCACGAGGTCGGCTTCGGCCCAGCTTTTGGTGGTGGGGCGCAGGCGCACACGGACGCGCTCGCCTGGGAGGGCAAAGGGGACGAAGACGACCTGCCCCTCGTGGCGGGCGAGGGCGGTGCTACCGTAGGTCATCTGCTCGATGGTCAGGTCAACGGTTTGGGTGTCTCTATCTAAATCCATATCGAGGGTCATTCGTTGCTTTCACGATGGTATGATAAGCGCCCTGTCGCTCTGACAAGGCGCTCATCGGAGGCATGGCTGATATATTCTATGAGGCGAGAAACAACACCTGTTCTGCTTCGCCGGGTACTTCGATTGGGACGAAGTAGGCGGATGGGTACAGATACTCTTCACCAGTTTCGTCAACAACTCGAACGAATTGGCTAGCTTCTGCCGCCTCATCGGGTAGAAGCTGATAAACCGTTCGCGGCTTCAAATCGTCTTCGTAGCCCACGTTTTTGATGCAGATTACAAAGTGTGAAGCAGTGTCGCGGTCCATCAGAGTCTGTCATCAGGCTGAACATTCGGGCGTAGGCAACGCTTAGTGTCTATCCGTAAGTAAAATCATAAAGTGGCTCTGTCACGCAGATGTTGAAGGCCACAGCAAGCACGCCACCTCTCCTTGTCATTCTGAGCGGAGCGAATCTGCGAAGCGACCTTAAGGGCATCCACCCAGCATGCTACACCCGTACAGGCGATTGCAGAGGGTTCGAGCATTTTACGGATAGACACTTAAGTCTATTTCA
>DASVVH010000553.1:0-3799 GCA_036386615.1 Ardenticatenaceae bacterium | reverse complement strand
GCCCGGCAACTATGACGACTGGCTGCTCTCCACGCGGGAGGAGTTGCACCAGACGTTCCTCGATGGGCTGACGCGGCTGGTGCAGTTGTTGGAGCAGAAAGGGGAGTACCGCGAGGCGATTCGCTACGCGCGGCGGCTGCTCCAGCACGACCCCCTGCTCGAAACGGGGTACGTCCAACTGATGCGCCTCCACGCGCTGAATGGAGACCGCACGGCGCTCCGGCAGGCGTACCAGAGTTGCGTGACGATGCTGAAGCGCGAGTTGGACGTGGAGCCGGGTCCAGCGACGCGGGAAGCCTACGCGCAGTACCTGGCAATGGAACTCCCTGCCGCGCCGCCTGTGGAGGCACGCGCGACGACGAGGGTCAGGCAGGAGGGGCAGCCGGAGATGGCAGCGCCTGCCGCGCCGCGCCCGGTGGCGCTTCCATCCTCTCCAACACCCTTCCTTGGCCGGGAGGCCGAACTGGCGGAAATCGCGGACCTGCTGGGCGACCCGGCGTGCAGGGTCTTGACCATCGTGGGGCCGGGCGGCACCGGAAAGAGCCGCCTCGCGCTGCGGGCAGCCGAGGAGCAGGCTCCCGCCTTTGGAGATGGGGCGGCTTTCGTGTCACTAGCCCCGGTCAGTTCGGCAGAGATGCTGGTTCCGGCGATTGGCAGCGCTGTGGGCCTCACTTTTTCCGGCCCGGCGGAGCCGAAGTGGCAGCTTTTCAACTTCCTGCACGGGCGGGAGATGCTGCTGGTGCTGGACAACATGGAGCACCTGCTGGGCGCAACCGGGCTGCTGATGGAGATGGTTGGGGCCGCGCCACGCATCAAGCTGCTCGTCACCTCGCGGGAGCGGCTAAACGTGCAGGCGGAATGAGTCTTCGATCTTCATGGCCTGCCCCTGCCGAGCGAGGAGGGGGGAGAAGGGTTCGAGGGAAATAGCGCCGTCGCGCTGTTCGCGCAGAGCGCGCGGCGCGTAGATAGCCACTTCGCGCTGTCGCCGAAAACGGGGGCTGCCGTCGCGCGAATCTGTCGGCTCGTGGATGGGATGCCTCTGGGAATCGAGTTGGCGGCAAGCTGGGCGCGGATGCTCTCGCCGGAGGAGATTGCAGGGGAAATCGAGAGGAGCCTTGATTTCCTGACGACCTCCACGCGGAACGTGCCGGAGCGACACCGCAGTATGCGGGCGGTCTTCGATTACTCCTGGAACCTGCTCTCGGAAGCGGAGCAGCAGGTGCTGCGAGGGCTGTCGGTGTTCTGTGGGGGCTTCACGCGCGCGGCTGGCGAGGAGGTCGCGGGGGCGACGCTGCCGTTCCTCACGACGCTGGCGGACAAGTCGCTGGTGCGGCGCACGGGGGCGGGCCGCTTCGACCTTCACGAGTTGGTGCGCCAGTACGGCGCGGCGCGGCTGGCGGAGGTGCCGGGAGCGCAGGAGGCGGCGCGGGCGCGGCACTGCGACTACTACGCAGGACTGCTCGAACGCCGCTATGGGGCACTGCGCGGGCCGGAACAGCGCGCGACGCTGGATGAATTGCAGAGGGATGTGGACAACGCGCGGGCCGCGTGGGACGTGGCCGTCAAACAGGGCAGCGTGGGGGTGATGCGGCGGGCGGCGCGGGGGTTGGCGCTGTTTTACGAGTTGAACAACTGGTTCCATGAGGGCGAGGCCGCTTTCGCGCGGGTGGTGCCTGTGCTGGAACGGGGGGTGGCAGAGTCGGGGGATGCGAGGGTGGCTCTGGGGCTGGCGCTGATGTTCCAGGGGGTCTTTCACTTCCGGGGTGGGGGGCAGCAGGAACAGGGAAGGGTGCTGGTCGAGCGCGGCGTGGAGGTGCTGCAGGGAGGCGATGACCGGGAGGCGCTGATAGACGCGCTCAACGAGCAAGCCTTCCTGTCGGTGCGGGTAGGGGATTACGAGGGAGCGCTGCGTCTGCTGCACGAGGCACTGGCGCTTGGGCGGGTCGCCGGGTATGCCTGGGGTACAGCGTCCTCATTAAGTTACCTGGGCGTGACGCGGTACTCGCTGGCGGAGTTTGAGGAGGCGTACCAGTGGTTCAGCGAGAGTTACGAGGTCAACCGCGCCATTGGCGACCCTTCCAGCCTCTCCTACGTTCTGAGCTATCTCGGCCCCATCGCCGCCGCGCTGGGCAAGGCGGACGAGGCGCGGCGCTATTGCCGGGAGAGTCTGGCGCTCAGTGAGGCGCTGGGGGTGCGCTGGAGCATCGCCTTCGCGCTGATGAATCAGGGGCTGGCTTCCTATTGGCTGGGGGACTACGAGGAGGCGATAGCGCCACTACAGCGGAGCGTGGGGCTGTATCGGGAGATTGGGGACCGCTGGAGCGTGGGGATGGCGCTCAATCGGCTGGGCAACGGCTGCGCGGCGCTGGGCGCGTGGGACGAAGCTAGGCGGCACTACCTGGGGGCGCTGGACGCGGCGCGGGAGGTTCAGGTGACCTCGCAGGCGCTGAACGCGCTGGCGGGGTTGGCGCGGGCCTTCGCGGCGGAAGGGGCGATTGACGCCGCGCTCGAACTCTCGATGCTCGCGCGGGAGCACCCCCAGACGGCGAGGTACACGAGGCCGCAGATGGAAGGGCTGCTCGCGGAGCTACTGCCGAGAGTGTCACAAGAGGAGGTCGCGGCTGCCGAGGAGCGGGCGCGGGGCCGCTCCCTGGAAGAGGTGGTGGACGAGACGCTTGAGCGTTACGGCGATGTGCTCGCGGCTCAGACCTCGAAGTAGCGGAAAATGGTGATGCGGTGAGGGGTCAGGGAGGGGGTTAGCTCGACGGCTACCACGTCTATGCGCCAGGGGGTGGGCGCGTCTCCGAGGTGCTGCGCGAGCCACTGGTGGGCGGCGTAGTGGAGGAAGGAGAGCTTGCGGTCGGTGACGGCCTCTTCGGGGCTGCCGAAGGCGCTGCCCGTGCGGGTCTTGACCTCGACGAAGGCGTAGCCGTCGCGGTCCTCGGCTATCAGGTCTATCTCGCCGCCGGGGATGCGCCAGCGCCGGGCGAGGATGCTGTAGCCTGAGGCGCGGAGGGCGCGAGCGGCCCACGTTTCGCCGAGGTTGCCCAGCCGGACGAGGTCACGCCGCCCCATCGCCGGATTCTTCGAGTGTTAGTTGGCGGATGGTGAGGGCGCGGAGCGGTGCCCAGGACATGCGGTGGAGCGGCGTGGGGCCGAGGCTCTGAAGCGCATCGCGGTGCTGTGGCGCGGCGTAGCCTTTGTGGGAGGCGAAGCCATAGCCAGGGAAATCGCCGTCATAGCCTTCCATGAGGCCGTCGCGGTGGACCTTGGCGAGGACGGAGGCGGCGGCGATGGAGAGGGAGAGGTCGTCGCCGCGAATGATGGCTCGTTGCTCGTGGCAGGGGTGGCCGGGGAGCGGAAAGGCGTCGAGGAGAAGGGCGTCGGGCGCGCAGGGGAGCGCCTCAAGGGCGCGGAGCATGGCGCGGCGGCACGCGCCGACGATGCCGTGCTCGTCTATCTCTGTCGCGTCGGCCTCTCCGATGGCGAAGGCGAGGGCGACTTGGCGGATGAGGGCGGCGAGGGTGACGCGCTGCGCCGCCGTGAGCTTCTTGGAGTCCCGCAGGCCCGCCGCGCGAAGGAGGTTGCAGAGGGAGCGGTCACCCATCGGGAGGATGACGGCCCCCGCGACGACTGGCCCGGCCAGGCAGCCGCGCCCCACCTCGTCGCACCCCGCCACGCGGTGGAACCCCCAACGCCGCATGGCGTTCTCGAGGGTCCTCATCGCGCGAACGCGAACCATGAACGCAGCCCGAACCTGGGACGTGGAAGCGGGAACTACTGAACCCGCTTGGTTTCC
>DASVVH010000552.1:0-2540 GCA_036386615.1 Ardenticatenaceae bacterium | reverse complement strand
CGATTCCTTAATCCGGCTGAGTGTTGGCGGGGCCGCCTAGGGTTACGCCACTCGCTACGCTCGTGACTGCACCTCGGCTATTCACCCCAAGCGGTCTTAGGACCGCTTCGGGACCCCGTATCGTTTCGCCACTCCCCTCCGGGGAGTTCATGTTCACGCTGGCGGTCCATTGTATACCACGTTTACCTTCGATTGGACCCATACGTCCCACATTGGTGACAAAAGGGCCTCATGCTTTCGTGCCAACGGGCGTTAGCGTGGGCAGGGCGGCTTCGATTTGTTGGCGCTGGGGTTCGAGCCAGGGCGGAAGAATCAGTTGCTCGCCCAGGTGCTCCATATCCTCGTCGCGGTCAAAGCCGGGGCCGTCGGTTGCCAGTTCAAAGAGAGCGCTGCCCGGCTCCCGGAAGTAGACGGACTTGAACCAGAAGCGGTCTATCTGCGTCGTGGGTTGCAGGCCCACCTGCTGAAGCTTCCGTTGCAGGGCCATCTCCTCTTCGTCGTCCGTGACGCGCCACGCGACGTGATGGATGGCACCCGTGCCCCACCTGCCTTGCCGCTCCTCCGGCATGGCTTTCAGTTCGATGAGCTTTCCCGACATGCCGCCATCCACGCCGTAGCGGTGCCAGCCATCTTCTTCCCCAATGAGGCTGAAGCCCATCACCTGTGTAAGAAGCGCCTCGGTTGGGGCGATGTCGCGCTCCCAGAGGCGCACGGAATGCATGCCGCGCAGTTGGTGTTCCGGCGGGACGGGGCTGTCTTCCCAGGCAACCCACTCGCGGCTGTCCGAGGTTTCGACGAGGGCCAACTGAAGGCCGTGTGGGTCGTTGAAGGGCAACGTGCGCTCACCGAAGCGGCTCTCTATCTCGCTGTAGGCTACGCCCTCGCGCTCGAATCGTTCCTGCCAGTAGTCGAGGCTGCCGACGGGCACCGCGAAAGGAACTTCCACAGTCAGGCCCGTGCCCAGGCGCGCGGGGGCGAGTTGACGCCAGGGGAAGAAGGTGAGGTCGGTGCCGGGGGTACCAACACCGTCGGCGTAGAAGAGGTGGTAGGTGCCGGGGTCGTCCTGGTTGACACTCTTCTTGACGAGGCGCATGCCCAGCACGCCGACGTAGAAATCGAGGTTTTCCTGTGCGTCGCCCGCTATGGCGGTGACGTGGTGAATGCCGTGAACGGTAGCCATGATTATTTCCTTTCTTATCGTCGCCGATACATCTGATTGTACATGAGCACCTGGTGAGCCATAACCTGTCGCGGGCCAGCAGATAGGGCTATCTCAAAGCCACACCGCTTGTAAAGTATATCACGGCTACAAAGCAACTATCTGCCACTATACTGGCCTTTTTTGACCGCCAGTACTGGCCGTTACTGGCCTTTACTGGCCTCTGTCCTGAAGGCCCGTTTCTACAGCCCTGGTCTAGCAGGTCGGGGTGGGAAGGCCGTCTATGCTGACGCGGTTCTTCTCCTCGCGGTACTGCTCCAGGGCGCTCTCGCCTCTGGCGTCGGCCCAGCGCAGGAGGGTGTCGCGCTGACCCACGTAGTCCATGCGGGGCACGGCGAAGCCGCAGGAGGTCTGCACGCGGTCAATGTCGGCAGTCACAATCTGGCGAATGCCGGGGTAGGCGGGGAAGAGCGGGAGGAGTTCGGGCCACTCGGCGCTGCCCGGCACGACGACGCGGCCCCGCCCGTAGAGGCGCAGGATGTTCGGCGGCCCGCCAAAGGCGCAGAACATGAAGGTGACGCGGCCATTCTCGGCGAGGTGCGCGGCGGTCTCGTTGCCGCTGCCCGTCAGGTCAAGGTAGGCGACGCGATTTGGACTGAGGATTTGGAAGCAGTCCAATCCTTTGGGCGAGAGATTGACGTGCCCGGCGGCATCGAGCGGGGCGCTGGCGACGAAGAAGAGGGGCTGCTCGCCGATGAACTGTTGAAACTCCGGGGTGATGGAGTCGTAGAGTTTTGCCATGAGAGCCGACCTTTCAGAATAGACGACCGACGATGGACGACCGACGACCGCTAACGGCAACGGATGAGAGAACCCTTCGGGTCTATCTTCACCCTTCTTCGCCGACTTCGAGTTTCTCTTCGAGGTGGTCCTTGGGTGGCTCTTCGGGTTGGGGTGGGCCACCTAGCTCGATGCGCTTGAACTTCTCGATGAAGGATTCGCCCTTCTCGCGCGTCTCGGCGAAACGCTCCCGAATCCAGGTGCCGTCGCCCACCTGCGACTGGTGGGCGAGGATGGCGTTCAGGCGCGTCTCGGCTACGTCATCGGCGTTGACCTCGTGGTTGGCCTCGAAGGGCGCGGAGAGCCAGACCTCGCGCACGTACCAGGGTTCAAAGCCTTCTTCCAGGAGGGCGGGGAAGTAGCGGAAGTTGCGGGCGGCGGGGAAAACGGCGTCGAGCACGATTGCGCCAATGGTGCGGTGGTCGGTGTGGTTGATGTAGCCACTCTCGTAGTAGTAGCGCTGAGGGTCGTTGGTCAGGACGAGTTCGGGCTGGAAGCGGCGAATCTCGCGCACCACGTCGCGGACGACGTTCGGCTCGTG
>DASVVH010000551.1:0-6961 GCA_036386615.1 Ardenticatenaceae bacterium | reverse complement strand
GCTTTGAAAAGATGATAACGCTCCCCGGATATGAGGGGGAAAGCAGGCTGTTTGGACTACCCAGCCAGCCATAACCGTCAGCTAACGCAGTTTTCATTGTGGATAGGAGCACGGAACATGAGTAGGCTCGTCGTCACCGAGTACGTCACAGTGGATGGTGTTATGGAAGACCCAGTGTGGATTGGACCTTACTACGATGATGAATTTGCGAAGTTCAAATTCGACGAACTTTTCGCGGGCGACGCGCTTCTGATGGGACGCGCGACCTATGAGTATTTTGCGCCCGTATGGATAAACGAAACGGCGGATGATGACGCGCCGGGCCAAGAAGGGTTTGCCGACCGGGTCCGCGCTCTCCCCAAGTACGTAGTTTCAACGACCTTGGAGAAGACCGAGTGGCATAATTCCCATCTGATTAAGACGAATGTCGTGGAAGCCATCACGAAGCTGAAAGAGCAGCCTGGGCAGGACATTCTGGTTGCGGGAAGTGGTACCCTCGTCCAGACCCTGATGCAACACGACCTTGTTGATGAATATCGCCTCCTGGTCTATCCGCTTGTTCTGGGGAGCGGCAGGCGTTTGTTCAAGGATGGGAGTCTCGCGACGTTGAAACTGGTAGATTCCAGGGTGTTCCATTCCGGCGTCCTCGCGCTCATCTATCACCCCGACCGAAAAGCATGAGTGCGCCTGATTCGTATGAAATCAGGCGCGCCGTCACCCTCTTAACCTCGCTTCAGAGATAGCCGCCTCTTACGCCTCGCTTCCTTCCCGTTCGCGCCGGAATAGCACCAGCGAATTGAGCGCCGGAATAATCGCCACCACGTGTGAGGAGGTTGCACACCGTGCAAAACACCGGGCCGAGCTACTTTCAGGATGCATCCATCGAATACGAGGGCCGCACCGTTCACTTCACGGGGTCCACTCATCCAGCCGAAATCAAAAAGGCAGGCCCTAAAGCCTGCCACTGCCCCAGGAGGAGGCAGCCTGTCATAGACCCTCTGCGTGAGCCGTTTCCTCCGTCCTTCGTCCTCCGTCCTCCGTCTTCTAGTGCTGTCCCAGCAGCCACTCCGAAGGCACGCGGATAGCCAGCACCTCGCCAATGGCGCGCGGCTCCCCCTCGCTGAGGAGCGTGACGTTGACCCAGCTTTTGCGCCCCTCGCGCCGCTCCACCGTCGCCTCCAGGTGGACCGGGGCCATAATTGGCGTCGGCTTGAGGAACCTCACGTTGAGATTGCCCGTCACGTACCAGATGGTCTCGCCCTCGCCAATCGCGCGCCCCTCGCGCTCGTAAGCATCAGCGATGGCCGTGCAGATGCCGTGACAATCTATCAGCGTCGAGATGATACCGCCGTTGACGACGTGCGTCGGGCCAGCCATGTGCTCCGGCGAAGGGTGCCAGTCGCACGCGCTGTGCCCCGCCTCCGTCCAGTAGCTCTTGATGCGTAAGCCCTTCTCGTTGTCCGGCCCGCAGCCCCAGCAATGGTTGTGCGGCATCCCGTCCTGAAACGCCTTTGCGTTCGCTATCGTCTCACTCATGAACCAGCGTCAACTCCGCGTAATCGAGCATGAACCAAGGCGGGCTGCCGAATGCCCCGTCCGCGTGGTTGCTGATGGTAACGGTGTTGGGGCCGGGGCGCAACAGCGAGCCGTCAAACGTCCAGGTGAAGCTGCCCCAGTTGCCCTGCTCCATCGTCCCCTCGTGGTCGGGGAAGGGGCTGGGGCCGCTGAGAAGCTCGGCTCCGTTGACCTGGATGCTGACGGGCGTCTTTTCCTCGTCTTCCGAGTCCATCCCGACGATAGTCAGGGCAGCCATCCCGGTGGGCTGCGCCTCCAGGTTCACAGTCGCCCGCATCGTGCTGTAGTCAGTAGACCTGCCGTAAATCCAGGTAGCGGTGCGCCCGCCGTAATAAGTCTCTCCTTCAGTGCGGCGATAGCTTCCCTGCCAGTCCGCATCCTCAAGCAGCACGCTCGTCTCCGTCAGGGGAGCGGGTTCCGGCGTAGCTGTTGCGGGTTCGGGCGTCGGCGGCTCTGTGGTAGGGGTCGGCGGCTCCGGTGTTGCCGTAGGCGGTTCAAGGGTCACGGTGGCTGGCGGCAGGTCAGGCGCAGGCTCCTCGAAGAAGATAGGCACCAGTGTTGGGGGCGGCTCCTGCGCCAGAGGGGCGTCGCCGGACTGCTCGGCGCGCGCGGGCAGGTCGGGCAGCACCCCCGCCAGCAGCGCCGCCGTGAAGCCAGCGCCCAGGCAGAGCACGCCCATCACCCACAGCATCGCCCAGGCGATGCCCCGCCCTTGGCGGCTCACCTTCTTCAGAACCGGGGAAGGTGCCTTGCGAGCCGGGGGTGCCTCTACGGCGGACGAGAGAGTCGTGCGGCGCTGCGTGGCCCGCTCGTAGTTCCGCAGCGACAGCGCGAAATCCGCCATCGAGCCGAAGCGCCGCGCCGGGTCGCGCTCCAGCGCCCGCATCACCACCTGGCTCAACGCGGGCGTCACCGCCGGGTTGAGCGCCTTCAACGCTGGCGGGTCCACCAGAAGGCGCTGCGTCGCCTGCTGAATAGGCGTCTCGCCCCAGAATGGCCGCGCGCCAGCCAGCATCTCGTAGAGCAGCAGGCCAAGCCCGTACACATCGGCCCGCGCATCGAGCGGCCCATTTCGGACCTGCTCCGGCGCGAGATAGGCCGCTGTGCCGAAGAGGGAATTCTTCGTCCGGCTCGGCTCCTCCGCCAGTGAGCGGCTGATGCCGAAGTCGGAGAGCTTCGGCGTGCCGCTCCCGTCGAAGAGAATGTTCTCCGGCTTCACGTCCAGGTGCAGGATGCCGCGCCCGTGCGCCGCGCCCAGCGCGGCAGCCACGCCAAGCGCGATGCGTAGCGCCTCCTCTACAGGTAGTGGCCCTTGAGAGAGACGGTCCCGCAGCGTCGTTCCCGGAAGAAGCTCCATGATGAGATAGGGGCGGCCACCATCCGTGATGCCCGCGTCGTGGAGGGCGACGACGTTGGGATGGTTCAGCCGCGCGATGATGCGCGCCTCGCGCAGAAAGTCCGCCTGCTCCGCCTCCGAGAGGCCAGCCTGCGGGCGCATCACCTTCGCCGCGAGAGGCCGGTTCAGGCGCAGGTCGCGCGCCCGGTACACCGTCGCCATCCCGCCCTGCCCGATGAGTTCATCCAGGCGGTAGCGGCTATCCAGGATTTCCCTATATGTAGCCACTTCGGTAATCCATCCTCATCCATCAAACAGGGTTTGAGTGTCCCAGGGGTACGAAAAGGCACTTCCCGGTGAAGCGGGGCCACTTCCTCCCTAAACAAAAAGCAAGCCGGATACCGCCGTGTACATCTCTGAGCAGGACTTCTGGGGATTCGCCTCATGGCATGCCTTGTGCAGAGCATTCTTGTCACCGTCTGAACAAATTTGTCTCAATGGGCAAGGAGGCGCGATGGAGCCGGAACATTTTCTCACTCTGATAGCCACCTGGGTGGTTCTCATAGCGGAGGGTGCAGGCATTGTCATCATCACTATCGCCCTCGTCCGGTCACTGGTACATTACGCCCGCAACCTCATCCGCCCCACCGAGCCGCGCGCAACCGAGCGCATCCGCCTCTATCTTGGGCGTGCCCTCGGCTTGAGCCTGGAGTTCCTGCTCGCGGCGGACATCGTGGAGACGGCGGTGGCTCCAACTTGGGAGGAGATTGGGAAACTGGCCGCCATCGCGACGATTCGTACCCTGCTGAACTACTTCCTGCAAAAAGAGATTCAGCATGAGCAGCAGCACCCCGCACACAGCGACCTGGGGCAGCAGCCGCATGACGATACCCAGTACAGCGACGTACCAGAGCGGCGCGAGAGCGTGACGCCAGTTCCACAACGATAGAGAGCCGAGGGTACCACATGGCAGACGAGTACGACTTGCTGGTGATTGGCGCGGGGGCGGCAGGCAGCACCGCCGCCTCGATGGCGGCAGAACAGGGGCACCGCGTTGCCCTCGTCGAGCGCGACAAGCTCGGCGGCACCTGCCTGAACTACGGGTGCGACCCCACGAAGGCGCTCCTGCACGTTGCCCGCCTGCTCCACGACGCCAGAGACGCCGACCGCTTCGGGCTTCGCATCCCACGGGCCGAAGCCGATTGGAAGGCGGTGCAGGGCTACGTCCGGCGCGTCATTCAGACGATTCGCGGCGGCACGCGGGACGAGGCGGAGGCCAGCCTGCGCGAGCAGGGGATTGACCTTTTCATGGGCGAGGCCACCTTCCTCTCGCCCCACGAGGTGAAGGTTGGCGAAGATACCCTTCGCGCCGCGCGCATCCTCCTTGCTACGGGCGCGTCCCCCATGGTGCCGGAGTGTACGGGCTTCGCGGAGGCGGGCTACATCACCAACGAGGAGGCCGTTTCGCTGCCAAAGCTACCCCGCAGTTTGGCAATCGTCGGCGGCGGCCCCATCGGCCTTGAGTTCGCCCAGCTTTACCACCGCTTTGGCGTGGAGGTCACGGTGCTGGAACAGATGCCCGCGCTCCTGGGTAAGGATGACCGCGAACTGGCCGACATGCTCTGCGGGATGCTCGGCAAGGAGGGCATCCGCCTGGAAACTAGCGTGGACCTGCGGCGCGTGGAGCGCACGGAAGAGGGCAAGCGGCTGACCATCAAACCCGATGGGAAGGATGAGGAGCAGTTGGAGGTGGACGAGATTCTGCTGGCGACAGGCCGCCGTCCTCAGTACGACGCGCTCCAACTCGAGAAGGCGGGCATCGAGACGAACGAGAAGGGTCTTGTCCTCAGCGATACGCTCCAGACCAGCGTGCCGCACATCTGGGCGGCGGGGGACGTGACGGGCGATTACCCCTTCACGCACGTCGCCTCCGAACATGGAAAGTTGGCCCTGCGGAATGCCTTTTCCGAGAAGCCAGAGCCGTTCAACCACAGCGCTATCCCCTGGGCCACTTACACCGACCCCGCGCTGGCGCACGTCGGCCAGACGGAGGAACAGCTACGCGAGGCGGGCACCCAATACCGCGTCGGGCGGGTCTCGCTGGAAAAGCTGGACCGCGCCATAGCGGAGGGCGAGACGAGGGGAATGGTCAAGCTGCTGGTGGACGGCGAGGGGAAGATTTTCGGCGGGCACATCCTCGCCCCCGGCGCGGGCGAGATGATTGCGTCCGTCGTCCTGGCGATGCGGCAGGGCCTCCCCGCGTCGGTGCTGGCCGAGACGATTCTGCCCTACCCCACGATGTCCGAGGCCGTGCGCTGGGCGGCGGGGAATCTGGACGGCGACTAACTGTGAGCGCCTGTTCCCAAAATCATAGCCGCCCTCACTTGTCATTCTGAGCGAAAGTGAATCTGCGAAGCGACCTTGAGGGAATTCACTCAGGATGCAGCCATCACCCGAATGATGGCAGGTGCTCTAATCATGTCGTTAGAGGTAGAGACTCAAGGACATCTCGTTGCTAGCGGTCGTCAGTCGTCGGTCGTCGGTCGTCGCTCAAAAAGACGATTCAAGCGCCCGTTTGCTCGTGGCTAGGGAGAGGGGCTAGAATACCCGAAACGTCCCTTAGCAAAGGAAAGTATCATGACAACGACCTATAGCGAACAGTTGAACACGCGCGAGTGGGAGAGTGTCAATACCGCCTATCAGGCCCTCCAGGCCGAGCCGTTGACGCTCGACAACGTGCAGCAGTGGCTGCAACGGTGGAGCGACCTGGAGGCCCAGATTTACGAGGACACGGGCAATGCCAGGAGCCGCGCCAACGAGAACACGGCGGACAAAGAGGCGGAAGCGCTACACCTCCACTATGTCCGGGAGATTCTACCGAAGGTGCAGGTGGCCCACGAGGAGCTAAAGACCAAGCTGCTCAACCTTGAAGGCTACGAGCCGCCCGCCGAGCAGGCGACGATGATGCGCGCCTTCCGCACCGACCAGCGCCTCTTCCGCGAGGAGAACGTGCCCCTGCAAGCCGAGGCGACGGTCATCGGCAACGAGTACATGAAAACCGTCGGCGCGATGAACATCGAGTGGGAAGGCGAGAGCTATACCCTCGATCAGGCCGAACTCCTCCTCCGCGATCCCAATCGTGAAAATCGCGAGCAGGCGTGGCGGCAGATTCATGAGCGCTGGTTGCAGGACCGCGAGGGGCTGAACGATGTCTTCCTCAAACTCCTCGACCTGCGCCGCCGGATTGCCAGAAACGCGGGCTTCGACAACTACCGCGAGTACGCCTGGCTGGAACGCGGACGCCACGAGTACACCCCCGAAGACGCCGCCACCTTCCACGACGCCATCGAGCACGAGGTCGTACCCGTCGCCCGCCGAATCTACGAGCGGCGGCGCGAGGCGCTCGGCCTCGATGCGCTCCGCCCCTGGGACCTGGACGTGGAGACCACCAGCGCCCCCGCACTCTCGCCCTTCCAGACCGGAGCCGACCTGGAGGAAGGCTGCTCACGCATCTTCCACGCCGTAGACCCCGTGCTCGGCCAGCAGTTCGACGCGCTGCGCGAGGGCTACCTGGACCTGGAATCCCGCGCCAACAAAGCGCCCGGCGGCTACTGCCGCCCCATGCACGTCGCCCAGCGCTCCTACATCTTCATGAACGCCGTCGGCACCCACCGCAACGTGCAGACCCTCCTCCACGAGGGCGGCCATGCCTTCCACAACCAGCACGCCTTCCATTGGCCTCTCATCTGGATGCGCCGCGCCCCAACCGAGATGGCGGAGGTCGGCTCGATGGCGCTGGAGATGCTGGCGCAGCCCTATCTGGCTCAGGAAAACGGCGGCTTCTACACTCAGGAGGAGGCGAACCGCGCCCGCGCCGAGCACCTGGAAAAAGTCATCCTCTTCTACCCCTACATGGCCGTCGTGGACGCCTTCCAGCACTGGGTCTACACCGACGCCCCCGAAGCCCTGACGGCTGCCGACCTCGACGCGAAGTGGGCCGAACTCTGGGACCGCTTCATGGTGGGCATTGACTACTCTGGCCTCGACGCG
>DASVVH010000550.1:0-3873 GCA_036386615.1 Ardenticatenaceae bacterium | reverse complement strand
TCGGCGGCCACTCAACCGTGCTCGTTCAGGACGGTTCAGATGGCCCCCCAACCGTCACTCCCTCCGTGACGCCCACCAGCACGGTCATACTGACGCCAAGTCGCACGCGCACGCCCACCGTTGAGCCGACCGAAACCACCAGCCCGACAGTCACCGTCACGCCGACCACTGGCGCGGGCGAGCGGCGGCTCTACCTGCCAGTCATCTACCGGAGGCCCTAAGCACTTTGGCGTAAATATGCCACGACCCCCTTGACAAAGCAGCGCTCATGCTCGTATACTCGCAGCAATTCATCACTCAGGAGGTGCCTCTATGTCCAGAATACAAGTCACTGCCGTCGCAAGGTCTGCACCTGCTGAGCCTTTGATTGTGCTGCCACAGTAACAGGCGTTCTTCTCACCAGTAGCGAGAACGCCAACTGCATACTCCGCGCGCCGCCCCCGTATGAGGGCGTGCCCGGAATGCTGCTGGCACTGCCGCAATAAGAACCTGAAGGTCACGGGTGCATTGTTCCCGTGGCCTTTTGCTGTCTCGCGGTCACGGGGCGAGCCGTTCCTGTGGCCGCTTTTCGCGCCACAGGAACCTCATTCACCTGTGGCGCTTTTGTTTCCCACGAAAGGAGAACCTGATGCCTCAACCTGCGAGAGATGCCCTGGTTGCCGCGCAGGCAACCACACCAACCGCCGTATTCAAGAAGAACCTGTACCACCCTTTTAACCAACACGAACACAAGAGACAAGGAAACGTGCAATCATGCGTGATACCAAATCCTATTGGCAACAATGGGAGGACGACGAGACGTGGCAGCCGCGCCGCAAGACCAATCAGAAGCCGAAGCGGACCCAGGCCGAGCTTCTAGCCGAATTGGTCGAGGACGGCGACAAGACGGAGGGCGACTTCAACCCTTCCTTCAGTTCGTCCCGCCACGAGCGGGCGTGGATTCAGTCGTACCTCGGCCCCTTCTATCGAGACCACACCATCACGGACGTGCTGCGACAGGTCAAAGGCGGCAAGGAGGCCACCGTCTACTGCTGCAAGGCACACCCCTCGACGGGCGTGGAATATCTGGCGGCGAAGGTCTACCGCCCAAGGATGTTCCGCAGCCTGAGCAACGATGCCCAGTACCGCAAAGGGCGAACCATCCTCGACGCGGACGGGAAGACGGTGCGCGACGGCGGCGAACTGAACGCTGTCGCCAAGAAGTCCGAGTACGGGCTGGAACTCGCGCAGACATCGTGGCTGGCGCACGAGTTCCAGACGCTGCAAGCGCTCTGGCGGGCTGGCGCGGACGTGCCGCAACCGCTCGCGCGGGGTGAGAACGTGATTCTGATGGAGTACGTGGGCGGCGAGCAGATGGCCGCGCCAACGCTGAATCACGTCACGCTGGAGCCGGAGGAGGCACTGCCGTTGTTCCGGCGGCTGATGGAAAACGTGGAGTTGATGCTGACGCATGGCCGCATTCACGGGGATTTATCGGCCTTCAACGTCCTGTACTGGGAGGGCAAGATGAAAATCATTGACTTCCCGCAGGCGGTGAATCCCTACGAGAACCCCGACGCGCGGGTGCTGTTGGAGCGGGATGTGACGCGGCTCTGCCAGTATTTCGCGCGCTACGGGGTCGATGCGGACGCCGGGCAATTGGTGGCGGAGCTATGGAGCCACCACATCGTCGAGGAGGCTCCCATTCCGCTAATGGAGGAGGAGCTGGCGGCACTGAGCCTGTAAGCTTCGCCCCCAAACCGGAAACCGTGCCTCAAAAGAACCTCACTCGAACAGGTGAGGTTCTTTTATTGCTGGCGGAGTAGCGCCTGCACGAGCGTGGCAACCTCATTGACGGTGCGGGGCCGCGTGAGGATGGTGGCGCGGTTGCCGAAAGGCTCCTGCCACTCTGCGAGGCCAAAGACGCTGACGAGGAAGAGGAGGGTGGGGTGAACACCGTCCTCCGCGAGGATTGCCAGCAGCCGCTCTACTTTATCAGGCGTGGCGTCGGGGTCGCTGGTAGTGTCGAGGAGGAGCAGGGGCGGCGCGAGGCGCTCGTGCATGAGGGCGCGGGTGGCCCAGCGCACGCCCGCCTCGGTTCGCACCTCGATGCCACGCTCCTGGAGTTCGGCGAGGAGCAGGGCGCGGCTCTGCCAGTCTGCCGCGACGAGCAGGGGGCGGGTATCAGTGGCGCTGGTTTCCGAGAGAGGTTCGTTCATCCTGGTTGCTCGCTTCTTGCTGTGACGCTCTCCAAAATCGGCCTGTGAGTAGCACTATGACTATCCGAAATTACTACCTGGGCTGCCCAATCTGGGGGCAGAAGAATTGGGTGGGCGAGTTGTTCACGCGGGAGGCGCGGCCCGGCGACTTCCTTCAGCAGTACGCGTCTGTCTTCAATACGGTTGAGGGGAACACGACGTTTTACGGGATGCCGACGGAGACGACGGTGGCGCGCTGGCGCGAGGAGACGCCGCCGAGCTTCCGCTTCTGCTTCAAGTTTCCGCGAGTGGTGAGCCACAACAAGCGGCTGGTCCGCGCGGAGGCGGAAACTGAGCAGTTTCTGGAGATTATGGCTCCGTTAGGAGAGCGGCTGGGGCCGTTCTTCCTGCAACTGCCGCCCTCGTTTGGAGTAGAAGAGTTGCCAACGCTGGAAAGGTTTCTGGCGCGGCTGCCCATCGAGTTCCAGTATGCCGTCGAGGTGCGGCACGCCAGTTTCTTCAACGAGGGGCCAACGGAGGCGGCGCTGGACGGGCTGCTGGCCGACCTTGGCGTGGACCGGGTCTGCTTCGATGTGCGCGGGCTGCGGGCCGCGCCGCCGGATGACCCGATGACGCGGGAGGCGCAGGAGAAGAAGCCGGATGTGCCCGCGCGGTTCGTCGCTACGGCGTCAAGGCCGTTCGTGCGCTTCGTGGCACACTCGGAGGTGGAGGCGAACCTGCCGCTTCTGGAAGAGTGGGCCGAGGTGGTAGCGGGCTGGATTGGCGAGGGGCGGACGCCGTTCGTCTTCATGCACGCGCCGGATGATTTCTATGCGCCCCGGCTGGCACGGCACTTCCACCGGCTGTTGAGCGAGCAGGTGGAGGTTGGGACGCTGCCCCGGTGGCCCGCTGAGGAGGAGCCTCCGCCGACGGAGCAGTTAGCGCTCTTTTAGACGGGGCCGTCTGGAGTGATGTTTACTTGTGTTCAGGGTTGGGAGGGAAGAGGAATTGCATGGGCGGAGCGACGCGGGCACGCCAGGAGGCTTCGTTGTGGTCGCCACCCTCGGCGACGACGTAGTTGATGTCTACGGGCGCGAAGCCGACCTCTCTTGAAAGGTAGTCCAGGGCTTGCCTGACCAGGGAAGCGCCGCGCCCCTCGTAGCCGACGGTGCCATGATCCATGTAGATTCGGGTCGGCTGGGGTGGGGTGGGCTGGCGGCGCAGCCAGGTAACGGGGCCTCCTGCCCGGCGGAGTATCCAGAGGGAGGGGGAGAAGCAGGCCGCGCCGAAGAAGTGCTGGGGGTACCACCAGAGCAGGGCGAGGGAGATGAGGCCGCCCATCGAGGAACCCATGAGGGCGTTGCGGCGTCCCGGCTGGGTGCGGAATTCCTGGTCTATGATGGGTTTTAGCTCCTCGACGATGAAGCGGCCATAGTTGCGTCCCCTGTCGAGGGGGTTGTATTCGGGAATACGGTCGGGCGTGTTGTAGACGGCGACCATGATAGGAGGCTCGATGGCACCCTGTAGGACGAGATCTAGGGTGGTGCCGTCCACGTTCCAGTCGTCTCCGGCAAAGGAGGTGTTGGGGTCGAATTTGTTTTGCCCATCGGTCAGGTAGAGGACGGGGTAGCGGCGGTCAGGCGCGTGGTGGTAGCCGGGAGGGAGCCAGACGAGCACGTCACGCGGGTGCTTGAGA
>DASVVH010000549.1:0-1507 GCA_036386615.1 Ardenticatenaceae bacterium | reverse complement strand
CGCTTCCAGTTCAAACGCCACCTGCAAGCCCTCCGCGCCGCCCAACAAACGGATTGAGTGGCTTACGCCACTAAAGAAGGAGAAAGAGGTAGCATTCCTTACATCTAACGCGGCAACCAGAGCACGAGATGACTCTCTGTGGCTGTTCTCTGTGTCCTCTGTGTCTTTGTAGTGAAAATTCCGTTCACCGTCTACCGTCCACCGTCCAAATAGGAGCCTCCCATGCCTTCCGTACTGACACAGTTGGTCGAAGAACTGAACTCCGGGCGCATCAAGGTCGTGGACCTGACGCAACCCCTCGGCCCCGACACACCCGTCATCGGCCTGCCGCCTATCTTCGCCTCATCGCCGGGGCTGACGGTGGAGACCATCTCGCGCTACGACGAGAAGGGGCCGGGCTGGTACTGGAACACCCTGCACCTGGGAGAGCACACGGGCACCCACTTCGATGCGCCCGTTCACTGGGCGACGGGCAAGGACCTGCCCGACAACTGCTGCGACACCATCCCCGCCAATCGCTTCGTCGGCCCCGCCTGCGTCATTGATGTGTCGGCGCAAGTCGCGGAGAACCCCGGTTTTCTCCTGACGCCGGAGCACATCCGGGCGTGGGAGGCCGAGCATGGGCGCATTCCGGCGGGCGCGTGGGTGCTCCTGCGAACCGACTGGAGCCAGCGCGAGGGAGCCGATGCCTTCCTGAACGTCGGCGAGAATGGGCCGCACAGCCCCGGCTTCCACAAGACCGCCTCAGAGTTCCTCGCCCACGAGCGGGATGTGACTGGCGTCGGCGTGGAGACAGTGGGCACGGACGCGGGACAGGCGGGCGGTTTCGACCCACCCTTCCCCAACCACACCATCATGCACGGCGCGGGCAAATTCGGGCTGGCGAGCCTCTGCAACCTGGACCAACTGCCGCCCACAGGTGCGGTCGTCATCGCCGCGCCGCTGAAGATTGTAGAGGGTAGCGGCAGCCCCCTCCGCGTGCTCGCCCTCGTCCCCGCCTGACTGTTAAACGAAAGGGGTGAGGCCACGCGGCCTCACCCCTTTCGTTCAGCACCCCTCATGACCTCTCTACGGCCTCGCGCTCTGCCCATTTGCGTACACAGGTAGCCCCGCCTGCTCGATGACGCGATGCAGCGCGTCCAGCCCGCGCACCAGCGTCTCCATCTCCGGCCCGAAGCTGACGCGCACGTAGTTCTGGTAGCGGGCGTTCGCACGCCGCCTGCCTGGGTTCACGTCGAAGAAGATGCCCGGCACCGTAATCACCTTCTCCTCCAGCCCCGCCTTGAAGAAGGCCAGGCCATCGTCGAGTGGGGGCGGGAGTTTGGCAAGGTTCGCCCAGCAGTAGAAGGTCCCCTCCGGTTCCGCCTCGACCTCGATGCCCATCCCGCGCAGCCGTTCCAGCGTGTAGCGCCGCTTCTCGTGGAAGTGCTTCTGAATCGCCGTCGCCTCCTGAAGTACCACCTCCGGGTCGAGCATCGGCAGCACCTCCTGCTGGAAGGGATTGTTC
>DASVVH010000548.1:0-12888 GCA_036386615.1 Ardenticatenaceae bacterium | reverse complement strand
TGTGGTCCTCGATGCGTGGCGTGCGCCGCGCCACTCCGTCTTTGAGGTCGAACGGCGCAACGACACCAAGCTCTCGCTCGGCGTGGAGAACCCTATCTTCCTGCACGTTCGCGCGCGGCTGGCGCAGCCGCTCCCCATCGTCGCCCGCGATGAGCCACCCGACGAGTACGATGTGAGCGACCGCCTCCTAGAAGGAGAGGTTCAGCCCCGCGAGACGCTTTCCCTGCGCTACACCGTCACGCCCCACGCGCGCGGGGACTATGCCTTCGGCAACGTGACGCTGCGCTGGCCCGGCCCGCTCGGCCTCGTTGTCCGGCAGCACACCTTTCCCCTCGCCACGCCCGTCAAGGTCTATCCGAACCTGATGGAGGTGCGGAAGTACGAACTGCTGGCCCGCACGGGACGCCTCTCGGAACTCGGCCTGCGCCGGGCGCGTGTCTTTGGGCGCGGCACCGAGTTCGAGCGTCTGCGCGACTACACGCCCGATGACGAGTTCCGCCAGATTTCGTGGAAGGCTACCGCGCGGCGCGGCAAGCCCATCGCCGTCGAGTACCAGACGGAGCGCTCCCAGACAGTCATCGCCCTGCTCGACGCGGGGCGGCTCATGCGCGCGCCGATTGGCCCCCTCGCCAAGCTGGACTACGCCATCAACACGACGCTGCTGCTGGGCTACGTCGCGGGGCTGCGCGGCGATTACGTGGGCAATCTCGTCTTCGCGGACGATGTGATGAGCTACCTCGCGCCGAAAACGGGCCGCGCGCAGTTTCAGCGCCTGCTCGAAACACTCTACAACATTCAGAGCCAGCCGACCATCCCCGACTACCGCCGCGCCATCGCCTACCTGAAAGCGCGCCGCCCCAAGCGTTCCCTTGTCGTCCTCTTCACGGACCTCTCCGCCAGCAGCAACCTGGATGAACTGGTCGCGGCGATGGCCTCGCTCCGCCCCCACCACCTGCCGATGGTCGTGACGATGAACGACCCCGGCGTGCTGGCGATGGCCGCGCAGCCCGCCACCACCAGCGCCGCCATCTACGAGCGCGCCGTCGCTGGCGAACTCCTCGACGAGCGCCGCCTCGTGTTGGACAGGCTGGAGCAACGCGGCGTCCTCACTCTGGACGTGCCCGCCTCCCAACTCACCACTGCCGTCATCAACCGCTATCTCGCGCTCAAGGGGCGAGGACTGCTGTAGAGCGAAGCCGGAATGCGGAATGGGCGATCGACGACTGACGACCGACGACTGACGACTGACGACCGACGACCGACGACCGACGACCGCTAACGGCAACGGATGAACGGCATAACGCAAGGACGCAAAGACGCAAAGGCGCAAGGACGCAAAGGAGTTCATCAGGAACGACGTAGCCATTATCCCGTATCTTGTATCTCGTATCCCGCATCTCGCATCTCACACCCCCTCACGGGCAACGGCGCGTTCCTGGCGCTTGAAGAGGAAGTCGCCTAATTCAGCGACCAGCATTCCCGACAGAATCATCGCCCCGCCGAACCATTCCCGCGCCTCCAGAACCTCGCCCGCGAAAAGGATGGCGAAGAAGGCCGCCGTCACGGGTTCCAGCGCGAAGATGAGCGCCGTGTGCGTCGGCGTCGTGTAGCGCTGCACCCAGGTCTGCAAGCCAAAGACGAAGGCGGTTGCGATGATGCCCATGTACAGGATGGCGGGCACCGCGCTCGTTGGTAGCACCAACGCCTCGCGCTCGAAGATGAGCGCGGCGATGCTGGCGACGGCAGCAGCCGTAAACAGTTGTATCAGGGTGTAGGGGAAAACATCGTGCCGGGGAGCATAGCGCGCTACCGTGATGATGTGCAGCGCGAAGGCCACCGCGCATGCCATCACCCACACGTCCCCACGCGCCAGCGTCAGGCTCCGGTCCAGCGACATGAGCGCCAACCCCGCCGTTGCCAGCACCACCCCGCCGAGCGCGTGCGGCGCGGGCAACTGCCGCAGCAGCACCGCCGCGAAAAGCGGCACCAGTACTATGTTTAACCCTGTGATAAAGGCCGCTTTGCCCGCCTCCGTCGTCTGCAAGCCGAGTGTCTGCGTGACGAAACCCGCCGTCAGGAAGAGGCCCGTCAGCACGCCATCCCGAATCAGGTTCGGCGTGCGGGCGCGGCGACGGAAGCGCGACAGCACCAGCAGAGCCACCCCGGCCACCCAGAACCGTGCCGCCACGAAGACGAACGGCCCCACCACGTCCAGCGATTCATGCACGATGACGAACGTCGTGCCCCATATCACCGTAATCAACACCAGCCACATATCGGCCCGCAACCGGCTCATCTAGCTCTCCTCTGGTGACTTCCACTGGTCCAGACGCAACAGGTCGGCCCAACCCAGATGGTCCGGGTCGTAGAACAGCATCCATATCTCCTCGAAAGCGGAGCGGGGAACCACGATGCGCTCGTGCTGCTCGATGATGACCTGCTTCTGAACGAAAGGGGGTGTTACCCTCACCACCAGAACCAGTCCCTCGAACTGGTCATAGCCGTAGCTCAGGCCCGCCTTCTTCTGCAAGTTCAGGTTCAGAGCATCCAGCAGCAGGTCCGCCGTCGTGATAGGGAGAATACCCGTGTAGGAGCGCCCGTTCAGAAAACGCGCCTCCTCTTCGCTGTGGTAGAGGTGCGTAATCTCGACGCCGATGCACCGCCCCACGTCGTCGGTCACCAGGAAGTCCGGGCGCTCCCGTTGCTCGACAATGTGTAGCTCGCGCTCGAAGCGCAGGCGCAGGGCTTGCTGGAACATTCGCATCGCCGCGCGCTCAAGTAGCGCCTTTTCCTCTCTCATGCCCTTCCCCAGTCTAGCGCGTTCCCCAAACTTCTTACTATACCATCATGCCGCGAAATCACGACTGACGACCGACGACCGATGACCGACGACCGACGACCGCCAACGGCTTGAACGGCATAACGCACCAACGGTAGGCGCTTTAGGCGAAGACGCAAGGACGCAAAGGGACTTGTTGAAGAACGGATTGGCCCTTTGTGGCCGTTCTCGCCTAAAGCGCCTACCGTTGGTTGTGTTCTTTGTGTCTTTGTGGTGAAAATCCGTTAGCTGTTGTCTCGCATCTCGCATCCCGCATCCCGTTTCCTTTTTCCTCTCTCCTTCCCTATAATTCACCTTACTGGACGGAGGAACGATGCCGCTAATATGCCCGCACTGTCATAAAATGGTGGCCGAGCGGCCCACCTGTGCCGTGTGCGGCAAACCGCTCCCGGTGAAGGCGATGCCCCGGCCCGGCATGCCCGCTTCGGATGCCGCGCCTGACGTGGACCGCGCCACCATCTTTTACCTGATGCGCTACACCCTCGGCTGGGTCCTGGGGATTGTCGCCGTCGGCGTCGTCTGCCTGATAGGGGTCGTCCTCCTCTTCACCTGACGCGCTAATATCCGAGCGTTGTCGTTCATCCGTAAGCGGTCGTCCCGCCCAAAGGGCACCCGCAGTCGTCGGTCGTCGAACCTCAACACACCACTTCAAGGAGGAAGCCCGGTGGATTTCCAACTCACAGAAGAGCACCGTCTTATTCAGGAGACGATTCGCCAGATTGCCCGCGACGTGATTGAACCCAACGCCAAGCACGTTGACGAGACGGGCGAGTTCCCCTACGAGAACTTCAAAGCGCTGGCCGACGCCGGGTTCATGGGCCTTGTCTACCCCGAACAGTACGGCGGCGCAGGCGCGGACACCATCTCCTACGTCATCGCCACCGAAGAAATCTCGGCGGCCTGTGGCTCCAGTGGTCTCACCTTCGCCGCGCACATCTCCCTCGCCTGCGCCCCCCTCTACTACTTCGGCACCGAGGAGCAGCGCGAGCAGTACCTCACCCGCCTCTGCACGGGGCAGAGCTTCGCGGGCTTCGGCCTCACGGAGCCGCAGACCGGCTCCGACGCGGGCGGCCTCCGCACGCGCGCCGTGCCTGACGGCGACGAGTGGGTCATCAACGGTCAAAAGATGTGGATTACCAGTGGCGGCATCGGCGATTGGGTCATCGTCGCGGCGGTGACTGACAAAGCGGCAGGGTCGAGGGGCATCACCAACTTCATAGTCGAGAAAGATGAGCCCGGTTACACCATTGGCAGGAACGAGCCGAAGATGGGGCTGAAAGGCTCCGTCACCTCCTCCCTCTTCTTCGAGAACGTTCGCGTCCCCGACTCGCGCCGCGTCGGGCCTGTCGGACAGGGCTTCGTTCAGTTCATGAAGACGCTGGACGGTGGGCGCATCTCAATCGGCGCGATGGCGCTCGGCCTGGGCCGCGCTGCCCTCGAAAAATCCGTCGCCTATGCAAAGGAGCGCGAGGCGTTTGGACGCCCCATCGCCGACTTCCAGGCCATCCAGCACAAGTTCGCCGACATGGCGATGGAACTTGAGGCCGCGCGGCTCATGCTCTATCAGGCCGCCACGCTCAAGGACCAGGGCAAACCCTTCTCCAAAGAGGCGGCGATGGCGAAACTCTTTGCTTCCGAGGCGGCGGAGCGCGCCACCTTCCAGGCCATCCAGATTCACGGCGGCATGGGCTACAGCCGCGAGTATCCCGTCGAGCGATACTACCGAGACAACCGTCTCACCGAGATTGGCGAGGGCACCAGTGAAATCATGCGCCTCGTCATCGCCCGCGAGGTTCTCCGCGAGACTGCCTGACAACAAGGGCAGGGAGAGTAAGCGATGAACGAAACCGGCCACTAGGGAATCTCGCTAGTGGCCTGTTTGTTGCACGGCTTCTATTGTGTGGAGACGACGAGGAAAATCACTCGTGCTCATGTCGGGCGCGTTCTCCGGCCACCCGAAGTTCTTGAGCGAACCGCTGCAATTCCATTAACTTCACCAGACGCTGTTCCGGTGTGAGCTTAAGATTCTCGCGGATGAGCGTGAGGTCTAGGTCTCGTTTGTAGAACTCGATGACGGGATTGGGTTCGAGTGGCTGGTCAAGGAAATCCATCGTATTCTGTTCCAGTTGGAGTAGGCACGAGTCGTAGTAGCTTACGGTGGTTCTGCTTAACTCTATACCCTATTCTACCAGCGTAGCGCCGCTTGTTTCAACTGTGAAAGCAACCCTGCGTCAGAGATTCCATTATTAACAGACTTGAGGTAGCATGAGTACCCTGCTATGATGCTGCCATGATTCGCTCCTTTAAGGACGCGGGCACGGACGACATCTTTTACGGTAAGAACACCGCTGCCGCCCGAAGAACTTGTCCTCAAAACCTGTGGCGCGTCGTGGCCCGAAAGCTGGATCAGTTGGACTCCGCTGACGTGCTCGATGACTTGCGTGTTCCTCCGGGAAACCGCCTTGAAGCACTGACAGGGAACCGTGAAGGCCAGCACAGTATTCGGATTAACAACCAATATCGCATCTGCTTCGTCTGGATGGATAGCGATGCCGATGAGGTTGAAATAACGGACTACCATTAATCGGAAGAGGTCTGTGGAAAGATGGTACGGGTGCCGACAGATAGAACGCCGACCCATCCGGGGGAGATGTTGCGCGAAGAGTTCTTGGAACCGATGGGCCTGAACCAGCGGGAACTCGCTGACGCGATTCACGTTCCTTATCAACGCATCAACGAAATCGTGAACGGGCGGCGAGGCGTCACCGCGAGTACGGCACTACGGCTCGCTAAATTCTTCGGCATGTCGGCGGCGTTTTGGATGAACCTACAGTTGCGTTGGGATTTGTATCAGGCGCAACATGCAGAAAGAAACGACCTCGAAGCCATTCAGCCGCACCGGACATAGCTTCATGAACGACGATGATTTTGCTGACTTGTTGGAGAGCATCCAGCAAGCCAGACAGATTGAACGAGGAGAGCTGGAACCGGGTCGCCGTTTCGAGTTTGGCCCCCCAGACATCAAAGCCATCAGGGAGACGCTTGACCAGTCGCAGAGCGAGTTCGCGCGAATGATTGGCGTCAGCGTATCAACGCTGCAAAATTGGGAGCAAGGGCGGCGGCAGCCGGAGGGACCAGCGCGGGCACTACTGCAAGTAGCGGCGCGTAATCCAGAGGCGGTTAGGGAAGCGCTTCACTCTGAATAGGCTCTGAGGTCAGAACTTCATCCATGCAAACCGACTTCCTTCCTCGCCGTTGCGCCCTCTGCGATAGTCTCGCGTCCGACTCCCTCGCGTGGCGCTGCGCGTGCGGTGGTCCCTACGAGTACGACTGGTCTCCCCGCTTCGACCCCGCCCGCATTGAGCAGGGCGAGTGGTCGCAGTGGCGCTACCGCTCCATGCTCCTGCCTCCCGCTGTGCCCGCCGAATCACCCGTCACCCTTGGCGAGGGCATGACGCCGCTAGTCACGCAGGACTTTGAGGGCACTCCTACCACCTTCAAGCTCGAATTCCTCATGCCCACTGGCTCCTACAAGGACCGGGGCAGCAGCACGCTTCTAACCGTCCTCCGCGCCGAGGGGCACAGCCGCCTCGTCGAGGACTCCTCCGGCAACGCGGGGGCCAGCATCGCCGCCTACGCGGGTAGTGCGGGATTGCAGGCCACTATCTTCGTCCCCGCCCACGCCTCGCCCGGCAAGAAGGCCCAGATTACCACCTTTGGGGCTACGCTGGAGGAGGTTGAGGGGCCGCGTCAGGCCACCACTGACCGCGCCCGCCGGGAAGCCCAAACCACGCTCTACGCCAGCCACGCCTGGCATCCCGCCTTCCTCCTCGGCCAGATGGCCGCCGCCTGGGAACTGTGGGAGCAGACAGCGGGCCACCTCCCTGACGCCATCATTGTCCCGCTCGGCCAGGGCGGGATGCTTCTAGGCTATTATCGTGGCTTCCGCGCCCTGCGAGATGCCGGACTTATCGAGCGGATGCCGCGCCTCATAGGTGTGCAGTCCGCCGCCTGCGCTCCCATCGTCCGGGCGTGGGAACGGGACCTGAAGAGCGTTGAACCCGTCGAGGAGCAGGCCACCGTCGCGGAGGGCATTCGCATCAAGGCACCCGCGCGCGGCCACGAGATGCTGTGTGCCCTGCGCGAGAGTGGCGGCTGGGCCGTCGCCGTAGAGGACGACGCTATTCTTGCCGCCCGCGCCGCCCTCGCCCGGCGCGGCCTCTTCGTCGAGACGACCAGCGCCGTGCCCGTCGCCGCCCTCGCCACTATCCGTGAGCGGCTGGGCAATGGGACCAACATTCTCATCCCCCTCTCCGGCAGCGGCCTCAAAGAGGGCGCGAAATAGGCCCCTCCCCCCTCTTCCACTGAAGCCGCATCAAAGTCCAAGCGTGTGATATACATTTATGGTTACTTCATAGTTACCTCTAATTAATGCTAGCCTTTCGCCAGTACATCTCGGTTGTATACTGGCCGATGCTGGCCTCTACTGGCCTCGCGCCTTGTGTCCACCCCGGCCTCTCCCATTCCCTCCCCTTAAGCTGCCCCGTTTTACTCTCTCCCGCGCTTTGAGTTTTCCCCATTTGGCCCTATTATTGCCTGTCCGACTGCACGAAGCTCGAAACGAGGGAAATGATGGATTGGAAGAGTCTCTTTAACCGCGAGATTCGCCTATCCAAGATGTCCAGTTGCGCTGGTTGAGCGTCGAAAATGGGGCCAGGGGACCTGGCTCAAGTTCTGACGCCACTCCGGCAATTCTGGGTGGACTATACTGACGAAAACCTTCTGGTGGGCCTCGCCGGGGCCGACGATGCCGCCGTCTATCGCATCTCGGACGAACAGGCGCTCATCCAGACCGTTGACTTCTTCACTCCCATCGTGGACGACCCGCGCGCCTACGGTGCGATTGCGGCTGCCAACGCGATGAGTGATGTCTACGCGATGGGCGGCGAGGTGATGCTGGCCCTCAACATCGGCGCTTTCCCCGACAGCCTGCCCCGCGAGATGATTTCCGAAATCTTCCTCGGCGCGGCGGAGAAGGTGCGTGAGGCGGGCGGCGTCGTCGCGGGGGGCCACACCATCACTGACGACGAGCCGAAGTTCGGACTCGTGGTGACGGGCACCGTCCACCCCGGCAAAATTATGACGCTGGCGGGCGCGCGGCCCAACGACCAGCTCATCCTGACCAAGCCGCTCGGCAGCGGCATCATCGCCACCGCCGCCCGCAGTGACAGCCTCCACGAGGAGGCCCACCTGGAAGAGGCCGTGCGCGTGATGACGACCCTCAACCGGAGCGCTGCGGCGGCGATGCGGCGGACGAACGTCCACGCCTGCACCGATGTGACGGGCTTCGGGCTGCTGGGCCATGCCGCCGAAATGGCTGCGGCGAGTTGTGTAGGCATGCTCATCTACGCCTCCGCCCTGCCCATCCTGCCCGGCGCGATACGCTACGCGGGGGAGGGGCAACTGACGGGCGGCGCGGGCCGCAATCGAACCTTCTTCCAGCAGGTGACTGTGGATTCCAGCGTCGAGCAGCCCTATGTGGAGGTGGCTTGGGACCCGCAGACCAGTGGCGGCCTGCTCATCGCCGCGCCGCCCGACCTCTGCGACGACCTACTCGTGGCTCTGGAAGAAGAAGGGGTGCAGGGGTGCTCCATCGGCCACGTCTCCGAAGGTCGCGGCGTCGCGCTCGTGACGAAATGAGAAGTCAGGGGTTTATTACGTAGATGATGGGCAGTCAGATCTCGCTTCGTCTGCCCTGCATAAATTAGGAACAAACAAGCCAGAGAGCGCGGCGCGGAAACGTGCCCCTCGTGGTCGCTGAGTTGTGGAGGAGTAGCAGCGTGAACAGCAATGGCAGTAATGGACACCGCCGCGTCGTCGTGACGGGCCTGGGCGTGGTGTCGCCCGTCGGCAACGATGTAGAGACGGCATGGCAGAACTTGCTTGCCGGAAAGCGCGTCGTCAAGCGGATCGAGCACTTCGATCCGAGCGACTTCCTGACGCAGATTGGCGCTCAGGTCACTGACCTGAACTTCGAGGATAAGTACGAACATCTCATCGCCCGCAAGGAGGCGCGCCGCATGGACCCCAACATGCGCTACGCTCTCGCGGCGACGGCGCAGGCAATGGAAGATGCCCAACTCCGCGTTGAATCCGACGAGCAGGGCGACACCATCGGCAACATCATCGGCACGGGCATCGGCGGCTTACAGGTAATATACGACAGCCACAAGGTGCTGCTGGAAAAGGGGCCGATGCGCGTCACTCCCTTCACCGCGACGCACATGCTGGCGAACATGGCCTCTGGCCTCGTCGGCATCACCTTCAACCTGCGCGGCCCCTCCTTTTCCATTGTCTCCGCCTGCGCGACCGGCACTCACGTCATCGGCGAGTGCGCGGAAATCATCCGGCGCGGCGACGCGGACGTGATGGTCGCGGGCGGCACTGAGGCTCCCTTTACACCCTTCGGTCTGGCGGCGTTCCACCGCACGACGGCCCTCACCCAGCGCAACGACGACCCGGAACACGCCTCGCGCCCCTTTGACCGCGACCGCGACGGCTTCGTCATCGGCGAGGGCGCGGCCACCCTCATCCTTGAGGAGTTGGAGTACGCCAAGCAGCGCGGCGCGACAATTCTCGCCGAGGTTGTGGGCTACGGCGCGACGACTGACGCGCACCACGTCACCATGCCGCCGGAAGGTGGCGAGGGCGCGGCGCGCGCCATTCGCATCGCGCTCCGCAAGGCGGGCCTCTCCCCTGAAGAGGTGGACTACATCAACGCGCACGGCACCAGCACTATGCTCAACGACAAGGAGGAGACAGCGGCCATCAAGGCTGTCTTCGGCGAGGCGGCCTACGACGTAGCCATCTCCAGCACGAAGTCCATGACGGGGCACCTGCTGGGCGCGGCGGGCACGCTGGAAGGTATGGTGGCTGTGAAGTCCATCGTGGAAGGCAAGATTCACCCAACGGTCAATCTGGATAACCCCGACCTTGAGAACGGTTGCGACCTGGACTACGTTCCGAACGAGATGCGCGAGACCCCCGTCCGCGTCGCCATGTCCAACTCCTTCGGCTTCGGCGGTCACAACGCCACCATCATCTTCAAAGCCTACGAAGAGTGACGCGTATCGCACGTCATTCTCTGTTGGTATGGTACACTCTGTCGGGCGGTCTTCGTGGCCGCCCGACTATCTTTGTGCGGCTGCGGCACCTTGAATGAACATTCAACCATCCGTAATGCAGCTTCCCATTAACTAGCCCGGCTGGCGTGCGGCGCTAAAATAGCCCCCGTCGCGCACTCCAATATTCTCTATCACGCGCATCCCCTGGCGTGGCTCGGAACAACGATAACATGACTCAAAGCAGATACACCGCTCCACCCCGCTTTGATTCTATGGATGAACTCGCGCAGTTTCTGGAGACGCACGACCTGGACGAGTACTGGGATGCCCTGTCCAGGGCCGACAGTGAGCCGGAGCCTCAGGAGCGGGCCTACCTCGTTCCCGTTGACGAAGGGGTGATGAACAGGATTGCCCTAATCGCCAAAATGCGCCGCGTCTCCCCTGAAACGCTCATCAACGCCTGGCTCAACGAAAAAATCGCCGAAGTGGACTAGGCCGCTGCTCGCAATACTTCCCTCTCCTGCTATGAGCGCCTAACAAAAAAGAGGCTACTGTGCCTCTCTCCGTTCTCTCTCCCCCTATACATCGCCACTTGCATTTCAGATATTCGAGCGCTCAATGACATGGCGCTGAAGCCAATCTGTGAGTTGTGCTCGGCTCATCTCACTTGAGGCGACCTGCAATACAGTGGCTTCCTGCTCGTCAACGGTTGCCTCAATCTCAAAACCGTTGAGAATCAAACAGGCTTCCATTGCGGCGTGCCCGGCGCGTTTGTTACCGTCTATGAACGGATGGTTCTGGATGAGCGAGAAGCCGAGAGCAGCGGCTTTCTCGACAAGGCTGGGGTAGAGTTCTATACCCCCAAATGTCATACGAGGCTGCCCCAGCGCCCCTTCCAGCAGTCCGATGTCTCGCACTCCGGGCGAACCGCCGGAGCGTGCAATAATCTCCTCGTGAAGGAGGATGACTTCCAGTAGGGTGAGATACCGCATCACGCTAACCGCTTATAAAGTTCGGCATTCTTTTCTAGAAGATACTCAATTACATCTCGAAAGTTCCCTTCCCGCTTCGTAAACAACTCGTCAATACTGACGAGCACAAGCTGTTCGGGTGAGATACCCACCTGTGAAGCTAGCTCACTTAGTTCAGCCATCCGCTCATCCGGTAGTGTAATCGTTATACTCGTCATTGTGCCCTCATCCTCTCTGGTCCTACACCATCCTCACCTGACGCTGCCGCCGCAGGGACTGGTAGCCGCGCTCGATGTCCTCCAGTGACAACAGCCCCAGCAGCACGCCGCCCTCCATCACCGCCGCCGCGAAGCGGTCCATTCCCTGCAACAACAACTGCGCGTCATACAGCGAACCTGCTGGCCCCAGCACCGGGTACTCCTCCACCATTGCCTCGCCCACCGTCAGCCCCGGCGCGTGCTCCTGCATCTCCCGCACCGACAGCAGCCCCAGCAACTGCCCCTGCTCGACCACCGGAAAGGCGCGCTGCCCCGATTGTTGCGCCAGCACCCGTGCCGCGTACAGGCTCCACTGCGGCTCCAACGGCTGCACCCCGCGCATCATGTATGTGCCCACCAAGCCGCGCGCCAGCACTTCCCGTAGCGCCACCCGCTGCAACTCCGCCCCGCCGCTGATGAAGACGAAAGCCGCCACCAGCAGCAGCCCCGGATTGCCTCGGAGGCCGAAGAAGGCGAAACCCAGCGCCAGCAGTTGCCCCAGCCGCACCGCCACGATAGTCGCTTGGCGATACGAAAGCACGAGCGCCAGGAGCGCGCGGAAGATGCGCCCACCGTCCATTGGGAAAGCGGGGAGCAGATTGAACACCGCCAGCATGATGTTGGCGAAGAAGAGATACGAAATCGTCCCCGCCAGCGATAGGCTCTGAATCGGGCGGATGAGCACGAACAGCGCTCCCATTAGTTCCGAGCCGCCCGCGCGCCGCGTCGCAATGGTAAACATCCCCGGCTCGAACAACCCCGTCAGCAGGGCCAGAAACGGCAGCAGCACCAGCGCGATAATCACGTTCACCAGTGGACCCGCCCCGGCAATTACAAGCTCCTGCTTCGGGTCGTCCTGCATCGCGCGCAGCTTTGCCAGCCCGCCAATCGGCAGCAGCGTAATGTCCGACACCGGAATCCCGTACCGGAGCGCCGCCACCGCGTGCCCCAACTCGTGAAGCACCACGCACCCGAAAAGCAGCAGCACCAGGAACGCCCCGAACAGCGCGTACTCCAGCCCGCGCCCGCGCCCGAACTCCAGCGCCGCCCAGACCAGCACCAGAGGGAATGTAAAGTGAACTCTTAAGTCAATTCCCAGAATGGAACCGATACGCCATGACCACATCGCCTACCTCATATCCAGCGCGGAATTGGGAATGCGGATTGCGGAATCAGCAGCCAGATTCCTCGCCCTGCTCTTCCTATGAACCGCGTAACTCCTACCTATGTACGCGAACCTGCACGAAATTGTTGTCCTTCCGCATTCCGACTTCCGCATTCAGAATGCTCGCTCTGTCTCCTCGCGGAACTGCATCGAGTATAGATGATAGTAGACTCCGCGCTGTGCCAACAGGGTATGATGGTCCCCCTGCTCGACCACCCGGCCCGTGCCATTCACCGGGGCAAAGACTAGGATGCGGTCGGCATTGCGAATCGTACTCAGGCGGTGCGCGATGACCAGCGTCGTCCGCCCATGCGAGGCCAGCAACTCGTCCAGTGCCGCCTGCACCGCCCGCTCCGATTCACTATCGAGCGACGAGGTGGCCTCGTCGAGCAGCAGGATGGCAGGCTGCTTCAACAGCGCCCGCGCAATCGCCAGCCGTTGCCGCTGCCCGCCCGACAGCTTCACGCCCCGCTCCCCCACAACCGTTTCGTAGCCGAGCGGCAGCGCCTCGATGAACTCGTGGGCGTTCGCC
>DASVVH010000547.1:0-3764 GCA_036386615.1 Ardenticatenaceae bacterium | reverse complement strand
CTGCTACGGGCGAACGCGACCGAGGGGGAGATTCGGCAGTTGTGCGAGGAGGCGCGGCAGTATCATTTCGCCAGCGTCTGCATCAACCCGCATTGGGTGCCGCTGTGCGCGGAGTTGCTGCGGGGCACTGACGTGAAGGTCTGCACGGTGATTGGCTTCCCGCTCGGCGCGACGACGACGGGCACGAAGGTGTACGAGACGATTGAGGCGTGCCGCAACGGGGCGACTGAGGTTGACATGGTGCTCAACATCGGGGCGCTGAAGAGCGGGAATCTTGACGCGGCGGAGGAGGACATTCGCGCGGTGGCCGAGGCGGCGCACGGAAATGGCGCGCTGCTGAAGGTCATCATCGAGACCTCGCTGCTGACTGACGAGGAGAAGGTGGAAGCGTCCACTATCGCGCGGCTGGCGGGGGCGGATTTCGTGAAGACCTCGACGGGCTTCTCGACGGGCGGCGCGACGCTGAACGATGTAGCGCTGATGCGGCAGGTGGTAGACAGCGGCCTAGGCGTGAAGGCGTCGGGCGGGGTGAAGAGCTTCAAAGAGGTTGTCGAGATGGTGGAGGCGGGCGCGACGCGCATCGGCGCGAGCGCGGGTATCAAAATCGTGGAACAGGCTCAGGGTGGGAAATGGGACGATTCAAGCTCCTCTTCATCGCGCTACTAGCGCTGCTGGCAAGCGCCGCGCCGCTCCACGCGCAGGAGCCAATTACGGCGACGACTGACGCAATGGTCCAGCCGGAGACGCCGCGCCGTCTGCTGTTCACGGCGGAGGCGAGTAGCAGCGCGGGCGATTTGACGGCGGCACGGCTCTTTTTCCGCCCAACGGGTTCCACGACGCGCATCTCCGAGCCAGTGCAGTTCGACCCTGCCCCGACGGTGGAGCTGTCCCACGAGTGGCAGATGCAGCAAAATGGAACGCCGCCGGGGGCGCAGATTGAGTATTCCTGGCGGCTGACTGACGAGGCGGGCAATACCTTCGAGACACCGCTACAGACTATCGTCGCGCTGGACCCGCGCTTCGAGTGGGAGACTATCGAGGACGAGGAGCTTGCAATTCACTGGTACGACGGCAACGAGGCGTGGGGCCAGGAGATGTTCGACACGGGCAGGCGCGCGATGGACCAGCTCGAAGAGGAGCTTGGCACGGACATCACGCGGCAGGTGCGGCTGGTGGCGTACCGTTCGGGCGATGATTTCCGGGGCGCGTTCCCGCCGCAGCAGGACTGGATTGGCGGGCAGGCGTTCCCGGACCTGGGTGTGACGGTGCAGATTATCGGCGCGGGGGACGACGAGTGGATGGAGACGGTGCTCTTCCACGAGTTGAGCCACCTCGTCTTCCATCAGGCGCTGGAAGGGGCGCTGGCAAGCCCGCCCTCGTGGCTGGACGAAGGGCTGGCGATGTACAACGAGCCTGAGAGCCGCGACAGCGAGGCGCGGGTGCGAGCGGCGGCGGAAGCGGGCCAGTTGCTACCTTTCTCGCAGCTTCAGGGGAACTTCGGGGCGGAAGGGGCGACGGTTGGACTGGCCTACGCGCAGAGCCAGATGATGGTCGCCTACCTCATCGAGGATTGCGGCGAGGAGGGGTTCCAGCAGATTATCGAGAATATGGTGGACGACATGAGCGTAGACGGGGCGATGGAGAGCGCCTGCGGCTACGATGCTCAGACGCTCTACGATGATTGGCGGCAGACGCTGCCCAATCCGCCCAGCAATTCCCCCTCTGAGGCGGGCACTGCTCCCGATACGGATGTGAACGCTCCGGCGCAGTCCGGGCTATCGCCGCTCCTCGTGACGTTCCTGGTGGGTGGCCTCTGCTTCGTGGGGCTGCTGGGACTTGCCATCGTCTTTATCGTCATTCGCCTGATGCGCCCACAAGGAGGCCAAGCATGAGATTTCTCGTCGCGGCGGTTATCACGCTGATTGCGGCCTTTATCGGCGCGCTGGCTGTTGTGATTCTGCTGACGCGCCACGCGTGAGTCGCCTGGCGTTCATGATGATTGAGAAGTTAATAGGGTAATCCCGTGTAGGCGCGGCGCACGCCAGGGGTTGAAACCCCAGGCTGAAAGCTCAAGTACGCTAAAGCGCACTTCAACGGCCCTCTGCCCGCTTATTTTTAATCAAGGCTCATCAACCCCAAGCTAATAGCTCAAGTCGGCTTCCAGCCGACTCGCCTTGTCTGATGCACCTCCCTCATCTGCATAATGTGACTTCAGTCTGTGCCTATACCACGAGGCAGGAAGGTCTTTCACAGAATGGGAACCGAGCTAACAGAAGCGGAGCCGCATACCGAACTGGTTCGCAACTGGTGGATGCGTGCTGAAGAATGCTTATCCGTTGTTCACCGCTTCCTCGAACTACGTTGGGACTATAGCTTTACCATAAACCGCCTCAGCTTCGCGGGCTTCTATGGAATCTGCGCTGTTCTTGCGGAGAGAAAGGTTGCGTATGACCATCCGTATGGGATTCGGGAAGCGTTCCACCGCGAGTTGCTGAATACACATCTGATTGATGAGCAATGGGGCGCGTTTTTCGACGAGCGTTACCATGATTATCAAGCTAGCGATTTTGTGCCCTATACCGTTTTCAGTCACGAGTATGTAGAGGCACAACTGGCCCGCTGTCGGCAGTTCCTAGCTGAGCTTCGCCCCCTCATCGACTCTCTAGAATGATTTACTAGGGCTATGTCAAAGCCCCACGACTTGTAATGTAACTAATAATTATATAGCAGTTACTTATCACTGTACTGGCCTTTTTTGTCGGCCAGTACTGGCCGTTACTGGCCTATACTGGCCTCTGGCCCGTGCGGCCCCTTCTCTCCTCCTTAGCCTACCTGACTTTGACACAGCCCTGAGTGATTTACCCCTCGAATTGCGCCTTCTCCCTGCATCGGCTACACTGGCGGCAGCTTCACAGTCACTTTCGGCGCTGAAAGGAGTTTGCCCTTGGCAAACATAGAATTGCGGGCATACGTTTTCCTCGACACGTTACAGCCGCAGCACGCGGCATTCATCGGCACTATCTCGCAGGGGTTCATGCCCCGCGTGGGGCAGGCGTCCCTCTTCGTCGAGATTACCCCCGGCATCGAGATTAACCGCGTGACGGACGTGGCGCTCAAGAATACCAACGTGCAGCCCGGCATGCAGATTATCGAGCGCATCAATGGGCTGCTGGAGGTCCACAGCGACGAGCAGGCGGAGGTGCGCCGCGCGGGCGAGGAGATTCTGGGCGCGCTGGGTCTGAAGGAGGATGACCGCCTGAAGCCCCGCGTCCTGACCTCGCAGATTGTGCGGAACATCAATCCCTACCACGCGCAGCTTATCAACCGCACACGGCACGGCAACATGATTATCCCCGGCGAATCCCTCTTCATCATGGAATGCGAACCCGCACCCTACGCATCCCTCGCCGCGAACGAGGCCGAGAAGGCCGCCAACATCAACATTCTGGAGGTGCGCGCCTTCGGGTCGTTTGGCCGCGTCTACCTGGGCGGAAGCGAGGCAGAGATTGACGTGGGGTCGGCGGCGGCGATTGCGGCGCTGGAAGGGTTGAGCGGGCGGCAGAAGGACGGGGGACGGACGCAGTAAGGCGACGACCGACGATAGACGACCGACGACCGCTACGGCAAAAAGGGTCGGCTCTATCTAATTGTGTGGCTTCTAAACGATTCGATTCCAGGAGAGTTCTATGGCTCAACAGGCACTTGGCATGATCGAGACGCGCGGCTTCGCGGCGATGGTCGAGGCATCTGACGCGATGGTAAAG
>DASVVH010000546.1:0-7857 GCA_036386615.1 Ardenticatenaceae bacterium | reverse complement strand
GTTAAGCATGCCGCCAACGTTCATCCTGAGCCAGGATCAAACTCTCCGTAATAGAACAGAGTTGGTCATATGACCTTCAAGTTCGCACTTGGTTCTCAGTCGTTGCGTTTACTACCACTCTTCTGTTGCTAAGGTGCCTGCGACGCGCTTGCGCTTGTCGCACAGGAGGAGGATATTAGCACCACTCCTGCTTTATGTCAGATTTCTGTCCGAGCTTGCCCGAACAAAAAACCGTCTCCTGCGCCGCCTCGCGGCTCCGGCAACGGTCTTGACACATCTGGCTTGTTGGAACTGCTGCGCTTGCATGGGCAGCGAATTCGTCACTTCTCCTGCTCCGTCCCTCAGCACCCGACTTGTCGTGGTCTGAAGCACGTCCCTGCATCTCGTGCAGGGAGGGTTAGTATACTCAGCCTGGCCCCGTTGTCAAATCCACCCGCTCACGCGCCGGACTCTGGGCCAACAAAAACCGCTTCCGGTAAGGTCGCGGCTAAGCTACTGAGTTGTAAGTGTTTGCCCTCTGGTAAGGGCGAAACCGGCTTGTCATCTCGTCACCATCCTGCTCGCCTGCGACGCAGTCCAGTCTCTTCAATGACAAGGGGTAGTATACCTTTTCCCCGTCAAAAGTCAAATCTGGGGACGATTTGGCACCAAAGACACCCACCTACAAAAAGCCGACTACCGTCGCTTGCCGCCCTTGCGCTTCGACCTCGTGGAGCCTGGTTTGAAGCTGCGTATCAGCGCCTCAGCCTCTGATTGAGTGCGGACACGCCCTTGAGCCTGCTGCTCCCGTAGCAGTTCCAGCGCCTCTCCAACGGCGGGGCCGCGCAGCTCCGAAATCTTCATAATCTCGTGGCCGTCCAGCAACGGCGTCGGGCGAACGTATCGCTCCGGCTGCTCAAAATAGGCTTCGAGCAGCCGCACCACAACTGCCAGCACCTCCGAACGGTCAGAGGCGAAAGCTTTGCCTCGCTGGTCAGCAACCGAGTGCAGAGCCACATCCGGCCCATCGTCGCCTGTATTCCTAAAGTAGCGATAGACAGCGCGGTCACTTGGCGGCAGGTTGTTCGATAGCTGCAACGGGCGCAGGTGTTGGAAAACAACCCGCTCCCCGTATTCGACGGCCCTGGTAGGGAACTTCCAGCGCCGCATCTGCTCCTCTATTATCTTTGCGCCCACAAGGTCATGCTTATAGAAATGGATACGCCCATCGTCGCCAACCGTACGTGTGGCAGGCTTGCCCACGTCATGCAGCAGCGCAACGTGCTTCAGTAGAAGCCAGCGTGGCATCTCGTGAGCGAGTTCTTGCCGCAGATGCTCCGTCATAGCGGCAGCATGCGCCGCCAATTCGCCCTGCCAGAACGTCTCCTCCTCAAGCCAGGGCCACAATTGCTCCATCGCCTCAAGCACGAGCAGGCTGTGCCCATACACGTCATGCGAGTGCGGCAGCGATTGCGTTACCCCTTTGCACCGCGCCAGTTCCGGCAGGAGCACATCCACCACGCCCAGTTCGTCGAGCAAGCTGACGCGCTCCATCGCGCCCGGCGGGGCTAACAACTTCAGCCACTCCTCGCGCACCCGTTCAACCGCGACCTGCACCAGCAGCGGCGCGGCGGCATGCATCAACTCTCGCGTCTCTTCCTCTATAACCAGTCCGCGCGTCGCCTGGAGCCGCGCGGCCCGCAAGATACGAAGAGGATCATCCAGAAACGAGCGTGGCCCGGCGGCGCGCAGGCGGCGCACCTCCACATCGGCAACGCCCCCCGTCGGGTCTATTACATCGCCCGTGAGTGGGTCGAGAGCAATGGCATTGACCGTGAAGTCGCGCAGGCGCAAATCTTCTTCGAGAGAACTCCCCCGGCCCTGGTTCGCCTCGTCTCGGAAGCGCGCCACGTCAATCCACAGCGTCTTGCCCTCGTGCCGGACGACGGCCCGCCCCACCTCCCGCTCCTCGTCCAGCGCGACGAACGCCCCCCCTAACTCGTTGGCAATGCGCCTGGCCCAACTCAACCCATCGCTCCCAATGACAAAGTCCCAATCCTTCACCTCTCGTCCCAGCAGCAGGTCGCGAGTGGCCCCGCCCACGAGCCATGCCGCCTCGCCCCCCTCCTGGAAGAGGCGGACTGTATGCTGAATCGGGTTGGGGAACTGCGAGAGGTGAATGGAAGCCATCATGGATGCTTAAGTAGCGGAGGGTATTCAGCCGAGCTTTGAACAGGCAGAGATATAGGTCCGAACAGCACTTCTATAGCGATAGATGCTCAGACGGCTATCGCTTCACGAGCCGTTCAACCTCATCGAGCAGATTACTGACCTCAAAGGGCTTGGGAAGGTAGCTCTCCGCCCGCGCCTGTTCCGCCTTCTGCTTCGCGCGTCCATCCGCCGTCAGCACAATGATGGGCACAGCCGGGCGCAAGCCTCGTTCCTCCAGTGCCTCCGCAAAGGCGAAGCCGTCCATGCGCGGCATCATAATGTCCAGCAGGATGAGTTGGGGCGTCATCTCATCCAATCGTTGAAGCGCCTCCAACCCATCCCCCGCCAGCAGCACATCGTATCCTTCAAATTCCAGGATGGCTTCCAGCGTCTCCTGAACACCCTTGTCATCATCCACTATGAGCACTGTCGGGTTCAACGCTTGGTACCTCCCACCTCGTCGAGGGGTAGGGAGAGGGTAAACGTGCTCCCCTCTCCTTCAACACTTGTGACACTGATACTTCCACCGTGAGCATCCACAATCTCTTTGCTCAGGTACAGCCCCAGTCCTAGCCCTTCGTAGTCGTTCGATGAGGTACTGGAGCCGCGAAAGAAAGGGAGCAGAGAGCTTCCTTTCCAGAGATGGAGCTCAACGTGCTACGGTTTTACTATGACACAAAGCGCGCTACCTTAGAGCCGGAAAATGATGTGGCAGCAAAGACGTTATTCTTCTAATTGTGAGGCAGTTACCTAGCAAGAAAAGTGCCGCTTTGCTCCCTCAGCATTCAGGTGAAACGAAAAGCCACCCTGAGCATCGTTCAGGGTGGCTACCATGCCTCAAATGAGCGCGGGCCACTAGCGACTAAGGTGCTCCGCCACGAACTCCGCCACCTCGCCCGGATGATTGCCGACGCGCGCTCCCGCCGCCTGAAGCGCCTGAATCTTCGACTCCGCCGTGCCCTCGCCTCCGCCGGAGATGATTGCCCCCGCGTGGCCCATGCGCCTGCCCGGCGGCGCGCTACGCCCCGCGATGAACGCGAAGACTGGCTTCGTCACGTTCTCCTGAATGTAGCGGGCGGCGTTCTCCTCGTCCGTACCGCCAATCTCGCCGATGAGCACGATGGCTTCCGTCTCATCGTCCGCCTGGAACGCCTTCAGCACGTCAATGAAGTTCATGCCGGGCACAGGGTCGCCGCCGATGCCCACAATCGTGGTGACGCCGATGTCGCGCTGGAGCAGTTCGTAGCTCACCTCGTAGGTCAGCGTCCCGGAGCGCGACACGATACCCACCGGGCCGGGCTTGGCGATGGAGCCGGGAATGATGCCTACCTTCGCCTGATTAGGCGTCAGCATACCGGGGCAGTTCGGGCCGAGCAGCTTGATTCCCTCCGTGTCCATGTAACGCTTCACCGGAAGCATATCCTGAACCGGAACACCCTCCGAGATGCAGATAACCAGCCTGATGCCGCTATTCGCCGCCTCCAGCATGGCGTCGGCGGCGTAGGGCGCGGGCACGAAGATGAGGCTCGTGTTCGCCCCCGCCTGCTCCACAGCCTCCTTCACCGTGTTGAACACCGGAACGCCGAACGCCTCCTGTCCGCCCTTGCCCGGCGTCACGCCTGCCACCACCTGCGTGCCATATTCAAGCATCAGAGGCGTATGAAAGCTGGCTTCACGCCCCGTGATGCCGGAGACCACGACTTTCGTATTCTTGTCCACAAAAACGCTCATACCTTCTCCTTGTTTCGACCACCGACGACCACTAACGAGTCACGGATTTTCACCACAAAGGCACAAAGGACACAACCAACGGTAGGCGCTTTAGGCGAGAACGGCCACCAAGGTTCATTCCGCTCTCTTGCTTTTGCCGTTCGCTATCAATCCCTTTGCGTCCTTGCGTCTTCGCATAAAGCACCTACCGTTGGTGCGTCCTTGCGTTATGCCGTTGAAGCCGTAGCGGTCGTCGGTCGTCAATCGTCGGTCGTCAATCTTTTGGCCGTCAATCTCTCGGTCCGCACAAGCGCAGCACCACGTCATACAGAATGCGTGTGCCGTGCAGCAGGTCCTCGATGCGGATGCGCTCGTTGTGGCCGTGAACGAGGCTCAAGCCCTCCGTCTCAGGGTCGTAGCGTTGCGGGCTGAAGCCGTATACCTTCGTCCCCACCTTGACGATAGCCTTCGCGTCAGTCGCCCCCGTTAGCAGGTACGGAACCAGCGTCACATCCGGGTCATGCTCTGCGACAGAGGCGGCGATGGCATCGTAGAGTGGCGATTCCAGCCCTGCTTCCAGTGCCGGACCCTCCTCCTCGAAGGTCAACTCTACCCCCTCCGGCAGGTAAGGCTCCAACTCGCGCCGGAAATCCTCGTTGCTGAAGCCCGGCAGCGTCCGGCCATCCACCCGCGCCGTCGCCTCGCTGGGGAAGACGTTAATCTTGGAACCTGCCTGGAGAATAGTCGGCGCGGCGGTGTTGTGGGTCGCCGCGTAGAGGTAGCGCTTGCGGTGCGCGTCGAGCGGCAGCCGTTCCAGCACCTCGTCCAGCTTCGACTCGTCCTCCAGCAGCGAGCGCAGCCCCGCCGCCAACTCCGCCCCTTGCCGCGAGGCAAGCGCCTCGATGAAGCCGCGCATCGTCTCCGTCAGGTGTGCCGGGAGCTTCGCCCGTCCAATCGCCGCCACCGCCTCCGACACCTTCACCACCGCGTTGTCCTCGCGGGGAACACTCGCGTGCCCCGGCTCGCCCCGCGCCACCAGCTTGAAGCGCGCCAGCCCCTTCTCGGCGGTCTGAACACTCATGAACAGGCCATCGCCAATCCGGTTAGTGTTCCCACCGCCCTCGCTCAACGCGAACTCGGAGCGCACCAGTTCCGGGTGATTCTCCGCCACCCACTGCGCCCCGAAGTGGCCGCTCCGCTCCTCGTCGGCGGCGGACATCATAATCAGGTCGCGCGTGAGGCGAATCCCCTGGTCCGCCATCCTCTTGTAGAGGAGCATCAGCGTCAGGTGCTGCGCGACGATGTGCTTCATATCCAGCGCGCCGCGCCCCCAGATATAGCCATCGTGAATCTCCCCGCTAAAGGGCGGGTGCTCCCACTTCTCCGGCTCGGCGGGCACCACGTCCGTGTGCGACATCAGCAGGAGCGGCGCTTCTTCGCCAGTCCCCTTCAGGCGGGCAATCAGATTGCCGCGCCCCGGCGCGCTTTCCAGCACCGTCGCCTCGATGCCCTCTCGTCCAAGCACCTCTGCAAGCCACTCGGCGGCCTGCGTCTCGTTGCCCGGCGGGTTCGTTGTGTCCATCCGCAGCAGCGTCTGAAGGTAGCCAACCACCTCCTCCCGCACCTGCTCCCAGTCCACGTTCTCCGTCCGGTAATCTATAGTCGTATCCATATAGCACTTCCTCGTGCGAGTGTTTTAATGGCCGTCTCTTCCGCCATTATCCGTTGGCGGTCGTCGGTCGTCTCTGCTCCCGACTGCCCCGCTTCCATTCTAATCAACAGGTTCGCCCTTGCTCAACGCGACAGCCTTCCGCGCCGCGTCCGCCAGCGTGTCCGCCGTGACAAGGTTCGCCTCCGCCAGCAGAGCGCGCCCCTCCTCGGCGTTGGTGCCCACGATGCGCGCTACCATCGGCACATCCGTCTGCACCTGCTCTAGTGCCTCCAGAATGCCGCGCGCCACCTCGTCCCCGCGCGTGATGCCGCCGAAGATATTGAAGAGGATGACGTTCACGCGGGGGTCGCCCAGAATAATCTCGATAGCCTTCGCAACCTTGTCCGCCCGCGCCCCACCCCCGATGTCGAGGAAGTTGGCAGGCTCACCGCCGTACAGCTTGATAACGTCCATCGTCGCCATCGCCAGCCCCGCGCCATTCACCATGCAGCCAATCGTGCCGTCAAGGTCAATGTAGGTCAGCCCCGCCTCGCTTGCTGCCTGTTCCGCCTCCGTCTCGGCAGCCACGTCGCGCTGGCTCTCAAGCTCCGCGTGGCGGAAGAGCGCATTGTCGTCAAGGTCAATCTTGCCGTCCACCGCCAGCAGCGAGCCGTCGCCCTGAACGATGAGCGGGTTAATCTCGGCCAGGGTCGCGTCCGAGCCGACGTAAACCTCGTACAGCCCCTTCACAATCTCCGTGAACTGCCGAACCTGATTCTTGTCAGTCAGGCCGATGTCGTAGGCGAGTTGCCGCGCCTGAAAATCCTCAAGGCCGAGGAAGGGGTCCACGCGCACCGTGATAATCTTCTCCGGCGTCGTCGCGGCCACCTCCTCGATGTCCACCCCGCCCGCCGCCGAGGCCATGATGGCGATGCGCCGCGCCGCGCGGTCCAGAATCACCGCCAGGTAGATTTCGTTCTTGATGTCGGCGGCGGGGTCAATCAGCACCTTCTCCACCGTCAGCCCCTTGATGTCCATTCCCAGGATGTCGCGGGCGCGGGCCTCCGCCTCTTCCGGCGTCTTGGCGAGCTTCACCCCGCCTGCCTTGCCGCGCCCCCCGACAAGCACCTGCGACTTGACCACCACCGGCCCGCCGATGCGCTCCGCGATTTGGCGAGCCTCTTCGGGAGTCGTGGCGACCTCGCCCTGCGGCACCGGAATGCCGTACTCTCCGAAGAGTCGCTTCGATTGATATTCGTGTAGTTTCACACAAGCCTCCAACACTCTATTGCTGGCGCACCATCGCGCCGGGCCATTGTAAAGGAAAAAGGATAAAGCAAAAAGGATGCGAGAGGAGTTGCCGGGGCTGTGTCAAAGTCGGGTAGGCGAAGGAGGAGAGAAGGGGCCGCACGGTCCAGAGGCCAGTAACGGCCAGTACTGGCGAGCGATAAGCGGCCAGTATAGTGATAAATAGCTGCCATATAGATGTCACTGTTCTTACAACTTGCGCCACTCGATTCCACCAAAATCACAGGACCATTGATAGAGTCCCCGCAGTTGTTTATCATTCCTAACACACTCAGTGAACTCTGATGCAGATGTCGCACCTTTCCAGTTTAACAGGGCTTGCAAAGCTGCCAGCGTGTGCCCGGCGGCGGTTGCAAGGGCATCTCGCTTGCCCAGCCCCTTGAGCCGTGCTATCCTCGCCGCCCTTTCCGGGCGGAGTTGTCATTGGCCGCAGAGTATTTCTGTACCAGATTACCGAGGTATTTCCCGGCAGGATGCCCTCTCTACTGAATAGGCGCGCCGCTATCCTGCCTCCAGAGGCCCAAGGATTGCTTGTGACTTGCGGCTCAGGCCACCGGACTGTCATGTTGCTCTGTTCAACTGCTACCTGTGCCTGATACCAGGCGTCTCACCTTCTAGAAAGCCAATCTCTTACCCTTACATGGCCTCTCACGAAGCTCTGGCCCAAGGAAGACCCCTGCGAACCCCGCTCCGTTCACACATTCCCGCCTCGCTGCTGCGGTGGGAGTGGCGGAGCATCCTCGCCTTCAGCCTTCCCATGCTCCTCTATCTGGTCACGATGGCACCTACCATCTACAACCTCGATAGTGCCGAGCTGACGACGGCGGCGGCAACGGGAGGGATTGTTCGCGCGACGGGGTACCCGCTCTACCTGATTTTGGGGCGGGTCTGGGCCGAGCTACCTATCGGCGACGTGGGGTACCGGATGAACCTGCTCTCCGCCGTCAGTGGCGCGCTCACCGTTCTGTTGACCGAGCGCCTGCTGCGGCGGCTCCGCG
>DASVVH010000545.1:0-2863 GCA_036386615.1 Ardenticatenaceae bacterium | reverse complement strand
GACTGGGGCGGCGCACTCATCGAGGAGGTCTACCCCTCGCCTCTGCCCGATCTCTTCGCGGGGCAGCAACTGGTCATCGTGGGCCGATACCGCGAGCCTGGGCCAGTTGCGCTCACCCTCTCCGGCACCGTTAATGGGCAGACGCAGCGCTTCGAGTACGACGATCTGCGCCTCGCTGAAGAGGGAGAGAACGACGCGACCTTCCTGCCCCGCCTCTGGGCGACGCGCAAGATTGGCACGCTGCTTCAGGGCATTCGCCGCAACGGTGAGAGCCAGGAGGCCGTAGACGAGATTGTGGACCTCGCCATGCGCTACGGCATCGTGACGCCCTACACTACCTTCCTCGTGGACGAGGGTGACACCCTGCCCAGCCCGGAGACGGGCGCGACAGACGGATTCGAGGGGGATGAAGAGTTCGCCGAGGAAGCGCCTGCTGAAGAATCGGGGGAAGAGGCGGCCTCCGGCGTGGATGCCGTCGCGCAGTCGGAATCGGTGACGGAGCTTACCGAGAGCGAGCGCGGCGCTGCCGCTCCCATGTCCGGTGGAGACGCGGCGGAAGGGGAGGAAGGAGCCGCCGAGTCATCCGTCCGCACCATCGGGGCCAAAACCTTCACGCGCCGTGATGGGCAGTGGGTGGATACCCGCTTCGACGAGAGCATGGAGCGCGTTACCGTCCCGTTCGGCAGCGACGCCTACTTTGAACTGGCAAGCCGCTCGCCAGAGGTAGCCCGCTACCTGAGCATCGGTTCGCCCCTCATCCTCGTCGTGGACGGAATCGCCTACGAGATTGTAGCCGCGTCCGACGCGCCCGACACGTCTGATGCACCGGATACGCCTAACACGTCCGAAGTGCCCGCGCCGCAACCCACCGAAGCCGCCCCTGTTGCGCCCGCCGCCACACCTGTTGCCACAGCTATCGCCGCACCAGTTGCCGGGGAGGTGGACACGGTAGGGCCGACCTCGCGCCCCCTGATGCCCATCGTCGCCGTTGCGGCCCTGCTGCTGGGCGGCGTCGGCTGGGCATTGGTACGTCGCCGCGCTGCCTGATGAAAAGAGGGGCTATCCTACGCTCGTGGGATAGCCCCTCTTTTGTGTCTGCGTTTCATGCTCCGCCCGGCGCTACCTCGCGCACGAAATGGAAGATGTGAAACTCGCCATCCTCAGGGTCGTGCAGCCCTGCCGCCAATAGAGGCCCCTGCAACCCCTCATTGAGCGGCGCGAAGCAGCGCAGGAACGTTTCGCGCCCCTCCTCGAACGCCAGGTGCCGGGCATGGCGCACAATCGCCTCCTGCGCCGCCGCGCTTCCCCCGTCCAGCAGATAGAGCCACGCCTGACCCTCGTGCGAGCCGCCGCCCGCCAGCGCCAGTGCCTCCCCGCACCGCCACACCCCGCCCGCCGCGCCAATCTCCGCCAACCACGCCCGGTCCATTGGCCGCGCCACCCAGCCATCCATCGCGTAGCCGCCCGTCAGCCGCAACCAATCGCTACCCGCTACCCGTTCCCACAACGCCTCCACGCTGGCGTTCGGGAAAGGAATCACTGCTTCCACAGCCTCCCGTGCCGCCACGCCCTTGAGAAAGCGGTACTCGCCCCTCAGCGTCATCCCCGTGCTCCGCGCCAGGTGCGCCACCTGAGGGTTCTCCGAACTCGTCGCCAGCCCCAGCACCCGCAGCCCCGGCTGTTGCAGCGCCACCTCGACCATGTGATGGTGCAACACCGTCGCAAAGCCTTTGCCCTGGTGCTTCGGATGGACGCGCAGCCCTTCCAACCACCAGCCTCCCGGCGTCAATTCCACCACGCGCCCGGTGGCGACAATCTCCTCGCCCAGCAGCCCCACCTCCAAAAAGCTCTGCGGCGCGTGAACCCACTCGTGCCAGACGTGGGGCAGGTAATCCTCCCCTTCCCAGATTTCGCGAGTCATTTCCACGATCTGTGCGTGGTCCTCCTCGCGCGCCGCCCGGAACCGCAACGCAGGCCGTTCCTCCCCTCCGTTCGTCATCCTTTATTCGCAGGCTTGTAAGGCATAGCTAGCGCCGAATCTTAGTAATATCCTGGTGCTACTTGGATTGCCCCGTTGAGAATTCCATAGGCTTGAACATTTGTGCCCCTAGGGATCTCGATAGCCATTGGCATTCCTTTGGTAGTAGCAACCCACTCCTCGTTATCGATTTTGACTGACCCTGCACGATCCGGGCTTGTTTCAGTCGAGACCTTCTGCGTAACTACCCCCTTCTTGCCGAAGAAGTACATCCGGTCGGTCCCAACTGAACCTCCTCTTACATTATTGAGTGTTACCAAACGGCTCCGGAACATCTCAGCCAAGATCTGTACGATTTCTGAGAGCTCTACATCCTCTTTTTCTTTATATCCAAACATCCCCAGTCTCTCAGCCTCTTCGTAAGTACGAATAGAGGGGTTTGTTGTCAAAATTAGGCAGCTCACATCTGGATGATGCTCACGAATGTAGTCGAGCAATTCAATTCCTGCGCGTGTAGAAAGGTTGCCTGTGAGATCGTTCATGTTTTTATCCAGTATCGCCGCGTGATAGTTACGTGCTTTCAGCATTGGGGCTGCCTCGTCGGCCCCTGCGGCAGGATCGACATCCATCCCCTCGCTCCTCAACACCTCTACTAAGTCCTCACGCCACTCTGGATCGTCGTCAACGACCAAAACTCGGTATTGCTTGGGAACGTACGGACTATCACCCATTATAGTAACCTCCTGACTGCTCAGTGTCTGAGTTCTCGGTTCACCAACAACAAAGTAACCACGTTCCAGACCTTGTTCGATTTCATCGGCCAGCACATCAGCGCCCTGGTCTTTCAAAATGACATTAGCTCCCAATTTACCTGCTTCCTGAATT
>DASVVH010000544.1:0-2519 GCA_036386615.1 Ardenticatenaceae bacterium | reverse complement strand
AGGTCGCTTCGCAGATTCACTTCGTTCAGGATGACATGGCTGTGGCTAGACCTTACTTGATGTACCAATGTGTGCTAACCTCGTAAAACAGTACATCTACCGTCCACCGTCCTTCGTCATCCGTCCTTCGTCATCCGAGGTCGCCTCTATGCCGCCACAAGTACGCCTCAAACCCAACCGCGAACGCTCCGTCCAGCAGCGCCACCCCTGGCTCTTCTCCGGGGCCATCGCCCAGGCAGAGGCCGAGCCGGGCGATGTGGTCTCCGTCCGCGATTCCAAAGGCAATCATCTCGCCTGGGGTTATTACAATCCCCGCTCCCAGATTCAGGTGCGCGTGCTGCGCTGGGGCGACGCGCCGCCGGACGAAGCGTGGTGGCAGGCCCAACTCCGCCGCGCCGTCGGCTTCCGCGCGCCGCTGCTGGCGGATGGCCGCACGACGGCGGCGCGCCTCGTCAACGCCGAGAGCGACGGGCTGCCCGGTCTGGTCGTGGACCAGTACGGTGAGTGGCTGGTGCTTCAGGCTCTGACACTGGGAATTGACCGCCAGAAAGGCCAGCTAGCCGAGATGCTGCTGGAAGCGACAGGCGCGCGGGGCGTGTGGGAGCGTTCCGATGACAGCGTGCGCGGCCTGGAAGGGTTGGCCGAGGAGGCGGGGCTGCTGGCGGGCGCGGCCCCGCCGGAGGAGGTAGTGCTGCTGGAAAACGGCGTGCGCTTCAGGGTAGATTTCGCGCGCGGCCACAAGACCGGCTTCTACCTGGACCAGCGCGACAACCGCGCCCTCGTCGGCGCGCATTCTGCGGGTAAGGAGGTGTTGAACTGCTTCGCCTACACGGGCGGCTTCTCCATCTACGCCGGACTCTCAGGCGCGAAGCACGTCACCAGCGTGGACACCAGCCAGCCCTCGCTGGAGGTGGCCGTCGAGAACTACGCCCTCAACGGCCTGGACGCCGAGCAGGACGAGTTCATCGTCGCCGATGTCTTCGACCTGCTGCGCGACTACCGCGAGGAGGGTCGCACCTTCGACCTCATAGTCCTCGACCCGCCCAAGTTCGCCTACAGCAAGGGGCAGGTCGAGGCCGCGTGCCGGGGTTACAAGGACATCAACCTCAACGCCTTCCACCTGCTACGGCCCGCGGGCCTGCTCTTCACCTTCTCCTGCTCCGGCCTCGTCTCGCCTGACCTCTTCCAGAAAGTCATCTTCGGGGCCGCCCTGGACGCGGGTGTCGAGGCGCAGATTCTTCAACCCCTCTGGCAGTCGGCGGACCACCCCGTCCGCCTCTCCTTCCCCGAAGGGGCCTACCTCAAAGGTCTCGTCTGCCGGAAAATGGAATAAGCACCTCCGCCAACTCACTCTGCCACTGGCAGGGTGCTCAGGTCGCCGTCGGGCCGCACCAACTGTGCATGGACCCACACGGGTTCGGGGCGGTCAGCGAACTGCACCCGGACCCACAGACCGTCCGCCGAGCGCGCGACGGCGGTCGCAGGCGTATCCGCGAGGAGAGAGCCGAGCACCCCGAATCCCAGGCCGGGACCACTCCGGTAGTTCGCGTTCCTCAGGACCGTGACCGCGATGGAAGGCGGCACAGTCGGCGGCGGTGCCTCGGTTGGAGGAGGCGGCTCGGTGGGGGGCAGGGTAGGCTCGGCGGTACTCGTGGTTGTCCTCGTTGGTCGCGGGGTCCGGGTTGAAGTGAGGGTTGGCGTCGGCTCGGTAGTTCGCGTGACTGTCGGCTCAGGAGAGGGGATTTCCGTCTCGGTGATTGTGCCTGATGGCTCAGGCGTCACCATCTGGGCCTCGGAGGCGAACAGGGAGCCGGGCGTCTGGGCCAGGGCTGGGTTCGGGCCTGCTTCATCGCCGCCAACCCGCGCCACGACCACCGACGGCCCACCCCCTATTATGAAGCCAACAGCGAAGCTCAACAGGATGGCCCCGGCAACAATTGCTCGCACGTTAATCATTCCAACAGTGTCCTGTAACGGAGTCGCCCTAAGGGGTGCAGCCTCGACAAACGAATCCGGCTCTGCGCGTCAGGCCGTGTATACCCGTTCATCCAAGCAACATCAGAGCCGAGGATGGGAGCTAGCCGCCCGGCGGCAGCGCGCAGGACGAGTCACACGTTATGTCCTGTCCATCTTAACAAAGTGAGGGGATTGTACCAACCCCGGAGCCAGTTTAGCCCCAGGCGGGGCGGCGTCTGGTGAGAAAGGCGAGGAGACCGTAGACGAGGAACCCAAGAGCGAGGCCAACGATTGGCCCGGTGGCGATGAGCATGGGCTGGCTCCACGACCACCACCCCGCGCGCTCCGCCCAGAGGTCGAACTGCCACAGGCCAATGGTGCTCACGATGAAGGCGAGGCGGCCACCGCCCGGCAGCCGCAGCCACCACCGCGCCAGCCGAGAGCCAACGCCCTCGCCATTCGGGTCGCTCGTCAGCGCGAGCCGCACCAGGAACAGCCCGCCAATGGCGGCGTAGCAGCGCGAGCAGACCGCCATGAGATTGTGGCCAATGTGCAGCGAGTGC
>DASVVH010000543.1:0-14818 GCA_036386615.1 Ardenticatenaceae bacterium | reverse complement strand
AATCACGCAACCCGATGGGCGGTTCGTCATCGTTGGCCTTCATCCGCACTATCTGATGAATGGCATCCCCACGCATTTTCATCGCTCAACAGGCGAGGCCGTCGCTGTCGAGAGCTACGTCCACCTTCTAAGCGACCACGTCAAGGCCGCGCACGAGGCGGGCTGGACCCTGACCGAGATGGACGAGGGGGTGGTTGATGATGAATGGCTAGCGAAAAAGCCACAATGGCAGGCGATGCTCAACCAGCCCGTGAGCTTCTCAATGGTCTGGCGGAAGAATGTCTAATGTCTATTTGTACTGTTTCACGAGCTTAACACACACTGGTACATCAAGTAAGGTCTAGCTACAGCCATGTCATCCTGAACGAAGTGAATCTGCGAAGCGACCTTAAGGGGATCCACCCAGCAACACGCCTAGTGTAGAGCGTTAGCACGTTTCGCCCTCCCTTTGTGCTTGGGCCAACCTGTATGCCAACCTTGTGTATCCGTACATCTATTCATTTGTTCTTCATTCCGCGTTCCGCGTTCCGCGTTCCGTATTCGCATGACCTACCGCTACTGCCCGCGCTGCGCCACTCCCCTACAGTCCTTCGACGAGCACCCGTACCGCCGCAAGTGCCCCAACTGTGGCTGGATTTACTGGGGCAATGCCAAACCCACCGCCTGCGCCCTCGTCGAGCGCGAGGGGCCACGAGGCAAGGAAGTGTTGCTCGTTCGACGGGCCATCGAGCCTTGCAAGGGAATGTGGGACATACCCGGCGGCTTCCTGGACCTGCACGAGACGCCGGAGCAGGCCGTGCGCCGCGAACTTCAGGAAGAGACAGGGTTACATATACAAGTGCTTGGCATCCTCGGCATCTGGCCCGACCAGGACCCCTACGGCGGCGAGGACCAGCGCACCCTCAACATCGTCTACGCCGCGCGTGTCCCCTTCGAGGCGCAGGCCCGCGCGGGCGACGACGCCTCCGCAATCGGCTGGTTCACCGCCGACGCTCTGCCCGCCCCAGGTGAAATCGCCTTCGAGAGTGGTGTCGCCGCGCTGGAAGCGTGGCTGGCGCGGCAGCACGAGGCTTCAACACAGCCACCCTGAAGCAACCCTCCCGGAGCCGCCCAGGTAAAGAACGACTGGAATGACAAGCGTGCGAAGTTGGATTCGACAGGGGGAGCCGCTAGGATTCGCTGCCGGGCGGGTTACAGATGGCCTGTGGCTCGCCTGGACCCTCGCGCTGACCGCTATCTTCAGCCGCGTTGCCGCCGTGAATCTGGCGAATTTCCGCCCCGTGAGCAACGATGAAGTCTGGATAATGTCGGCCTCATACAAGCTGGCGACACAGGGCGTTTTCGGCTCCGACCTCTGGGCAGGCTTCTTCAACGCCGAGCGCCATTACTTCATCGCCCTGCCCGTCCATCACATCCTGCAAGCTCTCCTCTTCCGCATCGCGGGCGCGGACGTGACCCAGGCGCGCCTCGTCTCCCTCATCGGCGCGGTGGTGCTCATCTGGACAGTGAGTTGGCTTGCCTACAGGTGGTATGGGCTGACGGCGGCCCTGCTGGCGGGCGTGCTGCTCGTCTTCTGGCGCTCTAATCTCACCGCGAGTTGGCCCGGTCTGCCCCTCCTCGCCGTCGCACGCTCCGGGCGCTACGACGTGAGCGCGGTGGCCTGGGTCTGGCTGTCCATCCTCCTGCTCGATACACACCTGCGGCGTCCTGGCCGCGCCACCGCGCTCTTGCTCGGCATTACATCCGGCCTAGCGACGCTCACGCAGTTTTTCGGTGCCGCCGTGCTGCCCCTCATCGGCCTAGCATGGGTATGGCAACGTGGAAAAGGCGCGTTGAAGGACCGTACAATCTTCTGGCTCCTTGCCGGGCTTGCGGCTGTCCTCCTACCCTATGCCCTGTATGCTACGCTCCATTACCCTGACCTCCTCGGTCAGACGATATTGAAGGGGGAACGCGCCCACTTCACCAGCCCGCAGTTCTATCTCAACAATGCACTGACCGAGTTTCGGCGCTTCTCCTCGCTTCTGGGCCGTTCAACGCCGACGTGGGCCGCGCCGGATGCCTTTGACCGCCCATACAGCCCCTGGCTCGCGGCAGTCGCCTTCTGGCCCGCGCTCATCTTCCTCGTCGCCCGCGTCCGGCGCGGGGATGCCATCGGCGACAGGACATTGTTCTTGAGCATCGCCGTTCTCTGGGGTTTCCTCTGGCTGCTCGACCAGACCAAAGCGCCTCTTTACGCCATTATCCTGCTGCCCTCCCTCTGCATTCTGCTGGCGGCGTCGTGGACAACCCTGCTGCGCTGGTCGTTCTGGCCTGCACGCCCGGCACTGGCGCGCCTGCTCCTCTCCAGTGCGGCGGCGGCCCTGCTCATCGTCATCGTCGTAGAGAGCGGGCGCGCCCACGCGGTTGACCTGACTCAAGCCGCCCAGGTAAGCAGCTACATGGAGGTAGGCCAAGCCATTGACTCCTTCCTGCCTCCGGGTGCCCGCCTGCTGGGCGCGGAGCGCTGGTGGTGGGCCTTGCGCGGCCATCCCTATCTCTCAATGTATAATGTGTGGGCGCAGTGGAACGTCGCCAGACAGAGCGGAGGCCCACTCCCTGAGTTCGCGGATTGGGTGGAGGAGACTCGAACGGACTTCATCATCGTCAACAGTGACGTTCGCTATCCCCCCGATGACCTTCTGCTGGACCAGTACTCGACCTTCCTTCAATCGTGTAGCCTGCAAGTCGCGGCTTGGTCGGACCCCAACTACGGCGACATTGAGGTGTATCAGGTTGCGAAAACCTCCTCCGGTGTACTCGCGTGTGAGCCTTGAGGCAGGCGCGATAGAGCAAGAGTTTAGAAAACGATGCAGGACGCGGTTGCTCTCCCCACAAACGAAATAGCCGTCCTGAAAGAGCTACAGAAGCTACTTCAGAACAGCGGCCACCTCAAAGAAGGAGAATCCATCCCTCTCCGGCTCGCCAGTGATGCGGATAACCATGACCGGGGAATACCTGCTATTGCGGCTTACATCGAAAACAATACCATCGTTGCCTTGTCACTTCGATATGCCGCCTTGCTCGCTCTCCCTGATTCTATGGGGCAGCTAGCCAACCTCCGGCAATTGGATTTGACCGGAAACAATCTGGCTTCGCTTCCCCCCTCACTAAAGAATCTTACCAACCTGAAGCGCCTCTATCTCGATGAGAACCGATTGACCTCCTTCCCGGAGTGGCTTGAAGACCTGACGGCCCTCGAAGAGCTACATTTGGATGAAAACGGCCTCGCCTCCCTCCCTGAAAACATCGGCAAGCTGGCGAATCTTCAAACGCTGCATCTGTACGGTAACAGGTTAGTCTCGCTCCCTGCCGCGCTCGGCCAGTTGACGCGGCTCAAAGAACTGAGCGTGCGCGGAAATCGGTTGACCTCTCTCCCGGAAGCCTTGTGGCAATTGACCAACCTCCAGGTTCTGTACTTGGGAGAAAATCCCCTCTCCTCCCTCCTCGAAAGCATTGGACACCTGACAAACCTGACTGAACTCTACGCCCATAACAGCGACCTGACGGCCCTGCCGGACGGTATAGGCAATCTGACAAAACTTCACACGCTCGACATAGGCCACAACCAATTGACTTCCCTACCCGAATCGCTCGGCAATCTGCAAAGGCTTACCCATTTCCTCTACATCAGCGATAATCAGTTGGCATCGCTCCCAAAATCACTTGAGAATCTGCGGAACCTGAAGTACCTGGGCATCACTCACAATCAATTCGCCGCCCTCCCTGAACCAATCGGAAGCATGACGAGCCTCAGAGAACTTCGGCTCTACAATAACCAATTGACAACCCTCCCTGGCTTCATCGGCAATCTGACGAGCCTCAGGGAGTTGCACGCAATGAATAACAGACTCGTCTCCCTTCCCTCTTCACTCGGTAAGCTGGCGAGCCTCACGCACCTGGACTTGAGGAACAACCAACTCACGTCCCTTCCTGAATCACTGAGCGCCCTCGCAAACCTTGCTTACCTGGACCTGCGAGGCAACAGATTTGTCTCGCTTCCCGCAACCATCGGAGATCTACCAAATCTCAAGAAACTGGATTTGCGGTGGAATAAACTATCATCTCTCCCTACCTGGATCCGGCGACTGGAACAACATGGATGTACGGTATACAGATAGCCTATCCTGCTGCGCCGCCGAGGGTTACGAGGGGCAGACGACGCCCCTCTCTACCCCCGGCTACCTCTTTCGCCGTCCTACGGACTCTAGGAATCACCTGACTCGTTCCGTAGAACCCCCGTAAGGGGGTGGCGAAACTGGTGGCCGTAGGTGGAGCGTAGCGCAACCTACGGCGGTCTCAATTTGCGAGAAGCCCTACCGACTACAGGACCGAAACCAATGGACGACAACCTGACCCCCGCCGAGATGCTGATGGGCGAGATTGCCCTCACGCTCGAAGCACTGACTCAGGATGCATTACAGAAGGTAGTGCAGCCGCCGCGCGGCTCCATTCAGGAGGTCGGCCACTACCGTGCCCTCGGTGACAAGCTCAAGCGCAAGGAGTTAGACGCGCTCCGAACTCTGCTCGACGAACTCGCCTACAACGTCGCCGCCGCCATCTTCGCCACCCTCGACAACTCCATCGAGAGCGACCTGCCCAACTTCCCGAAGTTCACTCTGGTCAATCAGGAGACAGGCCAGCCCATAGCCGAGAGCCTGCATCAGGCATTCACCGGACTCTGGGAAGAAGACGATAGAACCGAAGAAGTGCAATAATCATATCACCACCAGGCCTGTTCATCTTTGCGCAGCCTTCCTTCACATAGTTAAGCTTTGACATTGTATATACCTGTTACCAGTGTAGGCCCGACATCGGTTCGCAAAGTAGGCTTTTGTAGGCTTTGGTTCACATAAAAATGGTTTCTCCGGCAACAACCCGCAAGAGAAGCATACAAACCCTGGACGCTCGCCCCCCGGCACCCACTCAAAAGGCCACCTGTTCGTTCCACACATACTATGCCCAAACGCACTGACATTCACACCATCCTCGTCGTCGGCGCTGGCCCCATCGTCATCGGGCAGGCCGCTGAGTTCGACTATTCCGGCACCCAGGCCGTCAAAGCCCTCAAGCGCGAGGGCTACCGCGTCGTGCTCGTCAACTCCAACCCCGCCACCATCATGACCGACCCGGAGCTAGCCGACGCCACCTACATCGAACCCATCACGCCCGAAATCATCGAACTCATCATCCAGCAGGAGCGCCCCGATGCCCTGCTCCCCACCGTTGGCGGGCAGACCGCCCTGAACATGGCCGTCGAGCTTGCCGAACGCGGCATCCTCGCCCGGTACGGCGTCCAACTCATCGGCGCTTCTCTTGACGCCATGCGCCTCGCCGAGGACCGCCTGCTCTTCAAGAACGCCATGCTGGCGGCGGGGCTTGAGGTGCCGCGCGGTGGCCTCGCCACCTCCCTTCCCGAAGCCCTCACCATCGTTGAGGAGATTGGCCGCTACCCCATCCTCATCCGCGCCTCCTTCACCCTCGGCGGCGCGGGCGCGGGCACCGCCACTGACCACGATGACTTCGTTCAGAAGGTCGAGTTCGGCCTGAAGCAGAGTCCTGTCGGCTCCATCCTCGTTGAGGAATCGGTGCTCGGCTGGAAAGAGTACGAACTGGAAGTCATGCGTGACCGCGCCGACAACTTCGTCGTCGTCTGCTCCATCGAGAACCTTGACCCGATGGGCGTACACACGGGCGATTCCGTCACCGTCGCCCCCGCCATGACCCTCACTGACCGCGAGTACCAGCGCCTCCGCGACCAGGCCCGCACCGTCATGGAGGTCGTCGGCGTGGAGACGGGCGGCTCCAACGTCCAGTTCGCCGTAGACCCCGCGACCGGGCGCGTCATCGTCATAGAGATGAACCCCCGCGTCTCGCGCTCCTCCGCGCTGGCCTCCAAGGCGACGGGCTTTCCCATCGCCAAGTTCGCCGCCCTGCTCGCCGTCGGCTACACCCTTGACGAACTGAAGAACGACATCACCGGCACCAGCGCCGCCTTCGAGCCATCCATTGATTACGTCGTCGCCAAGCTGCCGCGCTGGGCCTTCGAGAAATTCCCCGGCGTGGACCCCACCCTCGGCCCGCAGATGAAATCCGTCGGCGAGGCGATGGCAATTGGCCGCACCTTCAAGGAGGCGCTGCTCAAGGGGCTGCAATCGTTGGAACTCTCCCGCCCCCCCTTCCCCACATCTCAGCACCGCACCTGGGACGGAACCTTGTCGAGTCTGGGCACTCCCCGCGCCGAACGGCTCTGGTCCCTGTGGGAAGCGTTCCGTGCCGGGCACACCGTCGAGGAGGTCTACCAGGCGACCTACATTGACCCCTGGTTCCTTCACCAGATGGCCGAGATTGCGGACCTGGAGCGCGCCGTCATGGAGTTCTCCGACGCGGCAACGTTGCCCCTCCCCCTGCTTCGCGCCGCCAAGCGCGCGGGCTTCAGCGACGCCCACCTAGCCGCTCTCCTCAATATTAACCGCGATGATAATGCTATGGAGTCTCCCAAAGACGTTAGCGGTCGTCCCGCCCAAGGGGCACCCGCGGTCGTCGGTCGTCCAGTCTCCGCAGACAGCGAACGCGCCTTCCGCGACCAACGCAAACAACGCGGCCTGCTCCCCACCTTCCACATGGTAGACTCCTGCGCCGCCGAGTTCGAGGCGACGACCCCCTACCTCTACTCCTCTTACGAGTCCGAGAGCGAGGCCCCTCCAACGAGCCGGGACAAAGTGATTATCCTGGGCGGCGGGCCGAACCGCATCGGGCAGGGCATCGAGTTCGACTATTGCTGCGTCCATGCCGTTCTCGCCCTGCGCGAGATGGGTATCGAGACCATCATGGTCAACTGCAACCCGGAGACGGTCAGCACCGACTACGATACCAGCGACCGCCTCTACTTCGAGCCGCTGACCTTCGAGCACGTCATGAACGTTGTCGAGCGCGAGTCGGAGAGCGGTACCTTGCTGGGCGTGATGGTCCAGTTCGGCGGGCAGACCCCGCTCAACCTCGCCCGCAGGTTGGAGGCGGCGGGCGTTCCCATTCTCGGCACCCCGCCTGACGCCATTGACCTTGCCGAAGACCGCGAGCAGTTCGGCGCACTGCTGGACGATCTGGATATTCCAGCCCCCGCCTATGGCATTGCCCGCTCACTCGAAGAGGCGCGGGAGGTGGCGCGAGAGGTTGGCTACCCCGTCATGGTGCGCCCCAGCTACGTCCTCGGTGGCCGCGCGATGGGCATCGTCTACGACGAGGGGCAGCTTGCCGCCTTCGTGCGGGAGGCACAGCAGGCCGCGCCCGACCAGCCCATCCTCGTTGATCAGTTCCTCGAAGACGCCTTCGAGGCGGACATAGACGCGGTGGCCGACGGCGAGCGGGTTGTCATTGGTGGCATCTTGCAGCACATCGAGGAGGCGGGCGTCCATTCCGGCGATTCCGCCACCGTCCTCCCACCTTACAAGATTTCGTATTACCACCTCGCCCACATGCGCGACTACACCGAACGGCTAGGCCTCGCCCTCGGCGTGAAGGGGCTGATGAACGTGCAGTATGCCATTAAGGATGACATCGTGTACGTCCTGGAGGTCAACCCCCGCGCCAGCCGCACCGTGCCCTACGTCTCCAAGGCGACGGGTGTGCCGCTTGCTAAGGTGGCCGCGAAGGTGATGGCGGGGCTAACCCTGGAAGAGTTGGGACTGACCGAGGAGCCGGACGTGGACGGCTTCTTCGTGAAGGAGGCCGTGCTGCCCTTCCGCAAGTTTCTGGGGGTGGACGCGCGCCTCTCGCCGGAGATGCGCTCTACGGGCGAGGTGATGGGCCACGCCAGCCGCTTCGGGCACGCCTTCGCCAAAGCCCAGATTGCGACGGGCGATGCCCTCCCGTCCGGCGGCTCCGTCTTCATCTCCGTTAACGACTACGACAAGGGCACCGCGCTCAAGATGGCCCGCGACCTGCACCGCCTCGGCTTCAAGCTGCTGGCGACGCGGGGCACCGCCTCGGCATTGGTGGCCGTCGGCCTGCCCGTCGAACCTATCAACAAAGTCAGCGAGGGCGGGCGGCACATCGTGGACCGTATCCGCGCGGGCGAGGTGGACCTGATTATCAACACGCCTCTCGGCCCCACCGCCCGCGACGATGGCGTTGCCATCCGAACCGCCGCTATTCGCTATGGCGTTCCCCTGCTCACGACCCTCAGCGCGGCGCAGGCTGCCGTCAATGGCATCAAGGCGCTGCAAGAGAAGGCGCTGAAGGTACGCAGCTTGCAGACGCACCATGAGATGAGCCGATAACAATCACCAGGAGACCCGAAGCCCTTAAAGCCTTTTGGGTCTGGGACACAGCATGAAACACCCACTGCCGCCCATCTTCCAGCGCGAAATAGAACGCCTCGGCGACTACCGCACCCTGCAAGACGAACTCGCCTATGACTTCCAGAGTTCACTCTTCCGGGGAACAAACCGCGCCATGCTGCGCCTCGCCTTCACGCTCCATCCCCGCGAGGAGGAGTACGGCGGCACACTCGGCTTCGTGCAGGAGGCGGGAGACGAGGAGTTTATGGAGGCCGCCTCGCTCGTCGCTCAGGGTCTGTGGCAGGCACTGGCGGAGTTCCGGTTAACGGATTTCGCTGTCGTCGTGCAGGAGATGGAGTTTGCTACTTCCGGCAACGTGGGCGCGCTGCTGAACGAGCTTGGCGAACGGGCTATCCGCCACGCGCTCCACGACGCCCAACTCCGAACCCATAAGGTGCCCGGCTGGACAAAGCCGGAGCCGCTCGTCGAAGAAGACGAGGAGGAATGGACGGACGCGGACGCCGACGAGGTGCCACGCCTCAGTGGGGCTGATGCGCGCGCCGCCCGCGAGGCGCGCCGCCAACAGGAGCGCCAGCAAGCCTCTCGCCCTCGCCAGCCCGAAGGCGGCGAACGCCGAGGAGACCGCCCGCGCCACGACGACAGCCGTTCTCGCGGCCCCCGTCGCGAAGGAGAGCGTCCCGCAGGACCACGCCGAGAGGGCGACCGTCCACAAGGCCCTAGACGTGAGGCTGACCGTCCTCATGGGCCGCGCCGCGAGGGTGCGGGAGAGAGGCCCAGGCGGGATGATGAGCGTCCGCGCAGCCCAGGCCGTAGCGATGACCGTCCGCATAACCCGCGCCGCGCGGGGGATGACCGCGCGGCCCGCCCGCAACGTGACCGTGCCGATGGGCCAAACCGCCCCCCGCGCAGCAGCGAGGGTCGTCCGCAGGGGGAGAGACGCCCTGCGGGTGATCGCCCGGCAGGGCCGCGCCGCGACGATGACAATCGTTCACCCGGCCCACGCCGCAATGATAATGCCCGGCCCTCTCGCCCAATACGTGACGATGACAGGCGCGAGGGGCCACGCCGCGAGGGTGACCGCTCAGGTGGATCACGTAGCGATGCAAACCGCTCACGCGGCCCAGGTCCGCGACGAGATAACAATCGCCCGCAAGGCCCACGCCGGAACGATGACCGCCCACGAGGCGAGAACCGTTCAGGTGGTCCAAGACCCGACGACAACCGCCCGCGAGGTCCACGTCGAGATGGCCCCCGCCGGGACGACGAGAACCAGAGCTAATATCATATGGATTCCCTGCGCGAGGCAGCGCAACGAGACAATGACGACTCCGGTAAACCCAGATAACCAACCTTATTCATAGTGGCACAGAGGCCGTTGGCGGTCGTCCGTCGTCGGTCGTCTGCCGTCCCAGAAGGAGTAGTCATGTCAGACGAAATCCGAAAAGTCGTGCTCGCCTATTCCGGCGGGCTGGATACCTCCGTCATCGTGCCCTGGCTGAAAGAGACTTACGGCTACGAGGTCATCTGCTTCGCCGCCAATCTCGGCCAGGATGAATCCGAGCTAGAGGGATTGCAAGAGAAGGCGCTCGCCAGTGGTGCCTCCAAATGCTATGTCGAGGATGTGCGGCAGGAGTTCATCGAGGAATACCTGTACCCCGTCATGCAGGCGGGAGCCGTCTATGAGCGTAAGTATCTGCTGGGCACCAGCGTCGCCCGGCCGCTCATCGCCAAGAAGCAGGTGGAGGTTGCCGAGCTTGAAGGGGCGGATGCTGTCGCGCACGGGGCGACGGGCAAGGGCAACGATCAGGTCCGCTTTGAGCTAACCTACAAGGCGCTCAACCCCAAGCTCAAGATTGTTGCCCCCTGGCGCGACCCCAAATGGACCATCCGCTCCCGCGAGGACGCGCTGACCTACGCCCGCGAGCACGACGTTCCCGTGCCGCACACCGAGAAGTCCATCTACTCGCGCGACGCGAACTTCTGGCACACCTCGCACGAGGGCGGCATCCTCGAAAACCCCTGGATGGAGCCGGAAGAGGAGATGTTCCAGCGCTCCCTCTCGCCGGAGGCCGCGCCCGACGAGCCGGAGTACGTCGAGATAGAATTCGTGGAGGGTGAGCCGAGAAAGGTCAACGGGACGGCGATGGGACCAATCTCCATCCTGCGCGCTCTTAACGAGATTGGCGGCAGACACGGCATCGGGCGGATTGACCTCGTGGAAAACCGCCTCGTCGGGATGAAGTCGCGCGGAGTCTACGAGACGCCGGGCGGTACCCTGCTCTTCGCGGCGCACCGTGAGTTGGAATCGCTCACGCTGGACCGCGAGACGCTGCACTTCAAGGACACGCTCGCCATCCGCTACGCGGACCTCGTCTATGACGGGCGCTGGTTCACGCCGCTTCGCCAGGCGCTGGATGCCTTCGTCGCCAAGACGCAGGAGAACGTGACGGGCATCGTCCGCTTCAAGCTTTACAAGGGTAACACCATCGTTGCGGGGCGCAGGGCACCCCGGTCGCTCTACCGCGAGGACTACGCCTCCTTTGGGCAGATGGACGTGTACGACCAGAGCGATGCCGAGGGCTTCATCAACCTCTTCGGCCTGCCGATGCAGGTGGAGGCGCTGGTAGACATCGAGGGCATCGGTCAATCCAAGTATCGCCAGCCTGACTACTCCCGCTTCAAGCGCGACTAGGCTGGTGCCTGAACAGGCGTGCTGTTAGATGAACTCCTAACGCCTCTGCGGAGTATTGAGATGTAGACGTTACGCAGTCGAGATTCGTTGTGCCGTTGCCGTGAGCGGTCGTCCCGCCCAAAGGGCAGCCGCAGTCGTCGGTCGTCGCTGTCTCAACTGCGTAGCATCCCACAACCTGCCAATCACACGTCACGCGAGGGAGCGAGATATGGCGAACAGACCCGACGTAGAGTTCACCCGAATCATTCAGGCCCCGCCTGCCGAGGTCTACCGCGCCTTCACCAATGGGACGGCGCTGGAACAGTGGCTCTGTGACGAGGCGCTGACCGACCCCCGCCCCGGCGGGCACGTCTACCTGCGGTGGAACAGTGGGTACTACGTGGCGGGCGAGTACACAGATGTTCAGCCCAGCAAGAGCCTCGCCTTTACCTGGCACGGGCGAGGCGAACAGGCTCCCTCGCAGGTCAGGGTTCAGTTCGACCCGTACCGCGCGGGCACTCACGTCACGCTGACGCATCAGGGCATCGGGAGCGGCTGGAACCAGCCCTTCTACGGGGACGCGGCCCTGCATGAATGGGAATCGAGCCTTGAGAACCTGCAATCGAACCTGGAGACGGGCCACGACCTTCGCATCACCCGCCGCCCGATGCTGGGCCTCTTCGGCGGGACCATGCTCGACGCGCAACGGGCCGCCGCGCTGGGCGTCCCGGTGACGACGGGCCTCGTCCTGGTCAGCTTCGTCGAGGGGATGAGCGCTCAACGGGCGGGCTTGCGGGAGAACGACGTGCTCGTCAGCCTGGGCGGGACGCCGATTACGGATTTCGAGTCGGTGGGCAGGGCGCTCACGGGCCGACAGGCAGGTGAGCACGTCGAAGCCATCTTCTATCGCGGGCCGCAGCGCCATCAGGTGATGATGGCGTTGACAGGCCGTCCCGTTCGTGAGACACCCCTGTCGGGCGAGGCGCTGGCCGATGCGGTCTGGCACGTCTACGCTCAGATAGATGCGGAGCGCGTGGACCTGCTGAACAGCCTCTCCGAAAAAGAGGCAGAGCAGCGCCCCACCCCTGAGATGTGGAGCGCCAAGGAACTCCTCGCGCACCTCATTGTCACCGAGCGCGACACGCAGAGTCACATCTCGGTTCTGATTGCCGGGGAGGGCTATCCCGGCGGTTTTGCCTCGAATCTGGAGGCGCGGCTCAGGGCGGTCATCTCCGTCTACCCCACTGTCAAAGAGTTGCTGGAAGAGCTACGGCGAACTGAGGCCGAAACCCTCGCCACCATCGCCGCGATACCACCTGAACTGCTGGCCCGGAAAGGGAACATTCAGCAGCTAGCGGCCACGCTGATAGACGGGATGCCGTACCACACACGGCTGCACCTCAACCAGCTTCGCGCGGCCATTGAAGCGCTCAAGAACCGGCCCCCGTATCCGGCTGATCCCTGTCGCTTCTGGCAGCGAGCGCAATTGTTCTAGGTGGTGTAGAGGGCGGCGTAGGGGATTGACGCCGCCCTTTGCATTTATATACTTGAATTCCATCCTCTCTCCCCTCTCTAACCATCGGGCACCTTGCTCAAAGAACCATTCGTTGCGGAGCGCGAACCATGACCAGAGGTGCTGCATTACTCGTGCTTTCCCTGGCGCTGGCCTTCTTGCTGCTGCCGGTCCTTGCCCCTCGCGCCAATGCTTCTCAGACGCAGCCGCAAAGTGAGGGGCGACCTGTAGTCATGGTTCACGGCTTCGGCTCCACTGCGGATGCCTGGAGCAGCTATCTCGGCCGGGATGGCTACCTCGCGTCAGTTGGACTGAGCGGCTTTGCGGTGGGTGATGGGCAGGTGGAAGGACGGATGAATACGGGCAACCTGCTCGACCCCCACCAGCCGACAAACACCATCCACGAGAATGCCGAGATTCTCGGCCAGTACATCGCCAACGTGAAGGCGCTCACAGGAGCCGAGCAGGTGGACCTCATCGCGCACAGCATGGGCGGACTCATCTCGCGCTACTACGTGGACCGTGTCATGGAAGGGCGGGACGTGGCCCAACTCATCATGCTCGGCTCGCCGCACGCGGGCACGGACTGTGCCAATCTGCCCGCTGCCGCCGGAATCTACCTTCCCGCCGCGCTGGAGATTCGTCCCAGCTACGTCGTGAACGTCTTCAATCGCCAGATTACGCATCATCAGGGTGTGCCATTCTACATCCTGGCGGGCACCTCCATCGTTGACGAGATTCAGTCCCCCTGCACCGCCGTGCCCAGCGACATTGTCATTTCGCTAGACAGCGCCTCCAATATTAACGCGACGATTGAGCAGGCCCCCGTCCTGCATACGAGTATGAACACCTCCGAGGAGCTTTTCCGGGATTTTGTTGCGCCGCTCCTGCTGCGCGGGACGGATGAGATTCCTACTGTGGCTGACCAGGAGCCAGACCAGACGAGTTTTGAGCCTCTGCAATTCACGCGCATCTTCACGGGCCACGTAGAGGCGGGTGGCAGTGCGAATCACACGCTTCAGATTGATCAGGCTGCGGTTGCTAACTTCGCTCTCTTCGACCCGACGCGCTCCCTCACTGTGACGGTGCGCGGCGCGAGTGGAAACGTTATCGAACTCGACCCTGCCGTACATGGTATTGTTTTGGTGGACGACCCTGAGACGATGGTTCACCTGGGTTACGGCTTCAATAATCCGCGCCCCGGCCCCTGGCAGGTGACGCTTACCGCGACGGAACGGACCCCGGCAACAGGTGCTGACTACGCCATCTCCGCGCGGCTCTCAGGCAGTGCCATCCTGGACGCGCAGTCCAGCACGCTCCTGCCGGAACCGGGCGAGCGGGTTGAACTGACGGCCCGCTTGAAGGCGGGCGAAGAATCGTTGCAGATGACGGAGGCGAATGCTTCCATTCGCAGCCCTGACGGCACGGTGCAGAGCGTCCCTCTGACCGGAGAGGGCGACGAGCGACAGGCTACCTGGACGCCAACGGCTCCGGGCCTTCACGCGGTTGATATTGTCGTCACGGGCGCGGCTCCCGATGGGCAGCCTATCGAGCGCACCGCCTTTCTTGTGGTGGATGTACAGCCGCATAGAAACGATTTCCGGGCCACTCTTGTTCTAGGGGGCGTCGGAGTCATCCTTCTCAGTGCGCTCCTCTTCGGGTTCAGGCGCTGGCGGAAGTCCGGCGCGAGGAACGGGTAGAGCGCCGTAGATGGATGAGTGAGGCACCAGCAGGGGCACGGCACACCGCGCCCCTGCTGCTTTGTGCGCCTGTTACCTTACGCCTCCACGCACTTCAGGAAGTCAATGACTAGCTGTCTGAAGGCTTCGGGCTGTTCCATGCTGGGCAGGTGCGCCGCGTTGTGAAATATCTCTTTGCGGGCATTGGGAATGCGCTCCGCCAGCACGTCGGCTACTGCCAGCGTGTCGGAGGTGTCACAGTCGCCCACCATGACGAGCGTTGGCACCTGAATCTCTTGCAGCCTGCCGTATGCGGGTGGGGTGAGAACGATGGGTTGCCCCCCGGTGGTGTGCTCGCGGTAGTTGGCGGCAATCATCTCGCGCACGCGCTCGCGCAGTTGCGGGCTGGCGCGGCCCGCGCTCTGGCCGGGGCCGTCCACCCAGAAGCGCACTTCGAGGTCAGTGAGGCGCTCCCAGTCCTTTGCCTCCTCGGCCTCTTCTATCTGCGCCGACAACTCCTCCTCGTGAGCGGGTATCTCTAGCTCCTGGTAGGGGTAGCCGCCGAGACCAACCGCGACGAGGATCAGCGCGTCCACGCGCTCCGGTGACTCCAGAG
>DASVVH010000542.1:0-9064 GCA_036386615.1 Ardenticatenaceae bacterium | reverse complement strand
ACTTCGCCGACGCGCGGCTCGTGGAGGGCAGCCGCCCCGACCTGCCGGAAGCGGCCCTGCTTGCCTTTGACGCGCCCGCGCCGCCGGGCCGCATCGGCCAGCGTATCTGGCTCGGCCCAACGTGGCCCGGCTTTCCGGCGGAGCGTCCCGCCCTATTGCGCTGGCTCGTCGAGCGCAGCGAACCCCCCACGCTAACCGACCGTGCCGCTATCCTCTACCTGACGGTCCCCGAAGCGGAATAGGCCACGCCAACACAAAAGGCGGCTCAAGCGAGCCGCCTTTTTCATCCGCTCCATCTATTCTCTACGTGTACGGCTTCACGAGGTTAGCACACAGGAGTACCAGTGGTAGGTCGCGTAACATCTAGCTACTTACTTGTCATCCTGAACGAAGTGAATCTGCGAAGCGACCTTAAGGGGATCCACCCAGCAACACACCTGGCGTAGAGCGTTAGCACGTTTCCCTCTCCCTTCGTGCTTGAGTCAACCTGTATGCCAGCCTTGTGTATCCGTACATCTACGAAGTTGGCTCCGGCGCAGATACGCCGTACAGCCTCGCTAGCGCCCTCGCCTCCTCCTCCATCTTCGCCCGCAGAGAGGCAGGCTTCAGCACCTCGCAGGAGCTACCCCACGTCTTGATCCAGGGTTCGATTTCCAGCGTACCGGAGACGCGCATCCTCAGGATGCGCCCCCCGTCGTCCAGATGCTCCACCTTCTGCGAGGCGTGCCAGAGCGTCTCGTCAATCCGCCGCGCCACGCTGGGGTCGAAGCGCAACACGACCTCTTTCAGCGCGTCGCCAAAGACGATGCCCCACGAGTTCGCCAGCATCTGCGACGGGTACACGTCCTCCGGCACCTCAAAGGTCTCCTCCAGCATCTCGGCCTGCTGGATGCGGTCCAGCTTGAAGGTGCGAACACTATCCCGGTAGTCGGTGTGCCCCACGACGTAGGTATTGCCCCGCTCGCCCGGCTCGATGAAGTACGGCTCCAGGATGTACTCCCTGGTATCGTCCCGCCGCGCGCCCAGGTAGCGGATTCGCACCTTGCGGCCCGTCGCCCAGCCGAACACCAGCGCCTCGAAAACGTCGTTGTAGTCGCGGTCTGGCTTGCGCTCCGCCAACTTCTGTACCGACAGTTGCAGCGCGTTTCCCATCGCCTCCGGCAGAACCCCCGCCAACTGCGAGATTGCCGAAAAGACGTGAGGGTTGTACTCGTCCGTGTTCCGGCTGAGAAGACGCGCCGCCAGGTAGAGCGCCGCCGCGTCATTCAGCGTCAGCCGTAATGGGGGCAGGAAATACCCCCCAATGATGCCGTAGCGCGGCTTCTCGCCGTCGTCCTCCTGCCAGATAGGCACCTCTGCCTCTTCCAGCGCCTTCAAATCACGCTGGATGGTGCGCGGCGTGACGTTGCACATCTGCGCCATCTCCCGAACGGTCAACCCCTTAGGGTGGCGGTACAGCAGATGGCTGAGGCGGTGGAGCCGTGCCTGTTTATCGTGAATGGATTCATCGCCAGCCATACCCTATCTCCTTTCGGCGGCTACGCGGTAAAAACAAATCTTCTATTCCCCCTCGTATTATACTCGCTGCGACAAAATCTGTCGAGGGGTAAGACCTTAATACTAGAGAAATCGGTCCTTATTCCTGGTACTATCTCTTCGTAGCCAGAGATGCCTTTGCGGAGGAACAACGGATGCTCGCGTTCGGATATTACGGGGAGAGTCAACCATCTGAACAATTCGTACCTGCCTGGCCTAGCCACCCTGAAAAGATGACTACCCTGCTCGCGGCGGCAGGTGTGGCAGGCACCTTTCTCGGCCTGGGCACGCTCACCGGGCAGCACTGGGTGACGTGGCTGGGTCTCGTCGTCGCGGCTGGCATCCTCGTCTCTCATATAGTGCGCCACCGCCGAACGGACGCTCACCGCGCCGCGACGTGCGAACTCCTGAATGTCCGCCTGATGAGTCGCTGCGAGCGCAGGGGCGGACCTACCTTCATGCAGACCTACTATGGCCGGACGGAGCCTGTGGTTCTGGCCCTTTCCGACATGGGCCTGCACATCTGCCGGGGTGAAGCGCTTCAAGTACTGACCACCCTTCCCCTCTACGACATCGAAGCTGCCGGGGCTGGTCCCATTGAGCAGCCCCAGTGGGAAACAGACTTCGTGGCCGAGCCACTGGCCGACGAGGGCGATGTGCTGAACCTCGCCGTCCGCATGAGCGGCGACAAGCTTCATCGCTTCACCTTCACCCACTTCGAGCGCCATGCTCCCCCTGCTCTCTGGGCCGACGCCATTCGCCACAGCATCCCCCAGCAAACTGCCTGAAACACCGTGCGGAAGCGCTTCTCTGTGGCATCACCACAGCCATGCTCCTTATAAGTAAATTATACCTCTGCCTTACATATAGTTCTTACTAGTGTAGGCCCCGTAAGCGTTTCAATGTAGGCTTTTGTAGGCTTTAGTTAACATAACTGGGCATCGGCCCCCGTGCTCTCCTCCATCTCCCTCTCCAACGCCTCTCCTTGCCCACTCCGCTTCCCAACCCTCTGCCACTGACTATAATAGCAGGGGGATAGAACTTTGCCAGATTCACTACCCGCCTGCCCGAACCATAGCCAACGTCGAGATGCTTTACTAGAGTGAGGAGAATTTGCCATGTCGCGTGTCCAAGCAAAGACAAGAGAGGGTGCCGTCGAGGCTCGCCCAGGCTCACAGCGAACGCTGCTGCTGGGTGGGCTAATGGTCGCGTTGCTGGCGTTTGTGGGGGTGCTCGTCCTCATCGGTCAGCGCGGGAGCCGGGGACCGAACACCGAGCAGTACGAGAACGTTCAGGCCGAGGGGCGCGTGCTGGGCAGCCCGGAGGCCCCGCTCCTTATTCAGGAGTACGCGGATTTCCGCTGCCCCCACTGCCGTGACGCCTCAGTTCAGACGACGCCCTCGCTGATTGAAACCTACGTTGTAAACAATCAGGTGAGGTTTGAAATCATCCCAGTCGGCATTCTGGGGCCGGAAAGTGTCCTCGCAGCCGAGGCGGCTCTATGCGCTGAGGCGCAGGGCCGCTTCTGGGCCTACCACGACCTTCTCTTCGCCCGCCAGGGCACCATGTCGTACACGCAGGACAGCCTCATCAGCCTCGCCGATGGCGCGGGAGTGAACCAGCAGGAATTCCGTGACTGCCTGCTCAGTGGACGTATGCGAAGCGTGGTCCAGGCGAACAACAACGCTTTCCAGGCCGCCGGTGCGACGGGCACCCCCGCCTACATCGTGGGCGACCAACTGGTCGAGGGTGCCGTTCCCTTCAACCAGATGCAGCCAATCATCGAGGGTCAACTGGGCGGCTAGCATTATTGCCAACACTGCTTCAACGATAGAACCGAAGACCAAAGAGGCACTCCTGAACCGAGGAGTGTCCTTTTATGTCCTTCAAGCCTAGGGGGCCTTGTCTTACTGCCCCGCTGCTATCCGAATCAACTCGCGCGCGATGGGCGCTGCGATGTCGCCGCCCTGACCCGCGTTCTCCACAATCACGGCGATGGCTATCTGCGGATTGTCGGCAGGGGCGAAGGCGACGAACCAGGCGTGAGGCTCTGCCGCGCCGCCCAACTGCGCTGTGCCCGTCTTGCCGCCAATGGTGACGCCCGGCGGCGCGCCCGCCCTCGCGAAACCATCCGTCGCGGCGACAATCATCGCCTCCCGCGTCTGTGCGGCCACGCCCTCGCTGATGGCCTGCTGCCAGGGCTGCGGGCGGTGCTGGAGCAGCACGTCCCCTTCACGCGTTCTCACCGATTCCACGATGTTCGGGACGGGCACCACTCCGTCGTTCACCACCGCCGCCGTCACCAGCGCCATCTGCATGGGCGTGACCAGAAGCTCGCCCTGCCCGAAGCCCGTCGTCGCCAGCCCCACCTGATCGAGCAGCGCGGCGTCCGTCCCCAGGCTGCTCGCCGCCACCGGGAGGTCGAAGGGTGGCTCTTCCCCGAAGCCGAAGGCGCGGCCCGTCTCGCGCATCCCGTCAGCACCAAGCCGCAGCCCCAGTTGCGCGAAGGTGACGTTGCTGGAATAGGCCAGCGCGTGATTGAGGTCATACGGAGCGTTTTGCACGGGCAGGTCGGAGCCTTCGCGGATGGGGAAGCCCTCGACGATGAAGATGCCCGTCTCGTTCGGGAAGCGCTCCTCCGGCGAGGTCACGCCCTGCGCTAGCGCGCCCGCTAGCGTCACCACCTTGAAGACCGAACCGGGCGTGTAGACGCCCTGGATGGCCCGGTTGAGCGTCGGCTGCGCCGGGTCGTTGACCAGTGCCTCCGCGTTCGCCTCGTAGGTGTTGGGGTCGTAGGTGGGGTGGGAGGCCATTGCCAGCACGTTCCCGCTGCGCGGGTCCATTACCACTATCGCGCCCGCCCGGTTGCCCAACAGGTTGTCTGCGGCCTGCTGCAAATCGAGCCGGAGCGTGGTGTGTACGTCCGCGCCAATCACCTGTTCGTGCAGCATCTCGTCGAACGCGGCCAGCCCCTGTTGGCCGCGCCGCCCGCTCAGGAAATCGTCGAACACTCGCTCCAGCCCCCGCTTGCCGTACAGCAGCGACCAGTGGCCTGTCACGTTCGCCAGTGGCGGGTAGGAATAGACGCGCTCCGCCTCCCCATCCGCGTTGAAGCGCGTCTCTGCCAGCACTATGCCGTCGGCGGCGAAGATGCGCCCCCGGTCCACCGCCAACTCGCGCTGCATCTGGCGGCGAAAATCAAGTTCGGTGTAGAGCGATTCGGCCCGCGCCACGCTCCAGTAGCCCGCGCCTACTGAAACGAGGATGAAAAAGAGCAGCAGCAGTCCCGCCAGCCGCCGGAAGGGCGCGTCCTCGATTTTGTACCTCATTGTGGCTCCAGATTCCGGTCCCGGCTGATTCGTAGCAGCATTCCCAGCAGCGCCCAACTCGTCATCATGCTCGTGCCGCCGTAGGCGATGAAGGGCAGCGTGATACCCGTAAGCGGAATCAGCTTCAGCGAACCAGCCATAATGATGAGCGCCTGCGTGCAGAGCAGCGCCGTCAGCCCCGCCGCCACCAACTGCTCGAAGCTGTCGGGCGCACGCATCGCTATCCTGAAGCCTCGCAGCAGGAAGAGGATGTACAGCGCCACCACGCCGAGAATGCCCGCCAGCCCCAACTCCTCTCCAATGGCCGCGAGGATGAAGTCTGAATGGACGATGGGCACGAAATCAGGAAAGCCCTGCCCCAGCCCCTGCCCAAAGAGTCCGCCGTGCCCCACTGCCAGCAGTGCCTGAATCAGTTGGAAGCCGCCCGTCTCGCTGTTTTCCCAGGGGTTGACCCAGGAGACGAAGCGCACCGCGACGTAGCTGAACGCCTGATAGGCGGCAAAAGCACCCACCGCGAAAAAGCCCAGGCTCAGGAGCACGTAGTCTCCACGCTGCGTCGCAAGATAGGCCAGCACCAGGAAGATGGTGAAGAAGAGTAGCGCCGCGCCCAGGTCGCGCTGCAAGATGAGCAGCAGCATGGAGATACCCCACATGCCCAGCAGTGGGATGAAGACCCACAGCCAGCGCCTGTCCTTGAAGGGGCGCGTCAGCCGCACGGTCATGAACTTCTCGCGGTGGAAGTCAAGGAAGCCCGCCAGAAAGAGGACCAGCAGTAGCTTCAGTGGCTCCGACGGTTGGACTCCGAAGCGCTCGGTGATGTTCAGCACGGAGCGGCCCGGCCCCTCGCCAGTGAAGGAGAGGATGAGGCCCACTGTCAGGAGCATGATGCCGGGCAGGATGAGCGAGTAGCGGTACCGCTCGGCGTAGCGCGGCCAGTCGTTCCACACCGCGAGCACGAGGCACAGTACCATGCCAATCACCATCGAGATGGTCTGCCGCACGGTGAAGTTGCTCGCCAGCCGCTCGATGAGCACCAGCCCCAGCCCGTTCATCATCAGGACGATGGGCAATAGCATCTGATCGGCGCGCGGCGCGAGCCACGAGAGCATCAGATGAATCACTAGCCCGCCGATGCCCAGCACGATGGCGGGCCAGTATCGCTCGACGAGGAGTTGGTCCTGCATCATCTGGAGCACGTAGAAGCCCAACCCGGTCAGAGCGACGGGGAAGACGAGCAGGAAAAGCTCTCGCCACCGCCAGCCCGAAGAGACCCGCTGGCCGAAGCTGGCCCCTTGCATCTGTGAAGTCGCACTCATATTGTTAGTCTCTTGCTAGGTGGGACGACCGATGACCGACGACCGACGATGGACGACCGACGACCGCTAACGGATTACGGAAACGGTATAACGCAAGGGAGCAAAGACGCAAAGGGGAGCTTTAAAGAACGAAATGACTCTTTGTGGCCGTTCTTTGTGTCCTCTGTGTCTCTGTGGTGAGAATCCGTTCGCCGTTATCCCGTATCGTGCATCTCGCATCTCGTATCACGCAGGCGGGTAGTAGCGGTCAAGGAGGATGCCTAGCTGTTCGCGGGTTTCGGGCGGGAAGAGGGACGGGTTGGTCATCACGGCGTCCCTGACGCCATCCCAGGCAGGACTCTCCTTGCCCTCCAGCAGCGGAATGACATTGCGAATGGCGTTCTTGGCGTGGTCCACGTTTCGCAACAGCGTGGCGACGACCGCCTGCACGGTCACTGGCTCCTCGGACTCGTGCCACACGTCGTAGTCCGTGACGTGGGCCATCACCGCGTAGCTCATCTCTGCCTCGCGGGCCAGTTGCGCCTCCGGCACGGCGGTCATGCCGATGAGGTCCATCCCCCACTTGCGAAAGGTCTTTGATTCGGTCTTGGTGCTGAAGCGCGGCCCCTCGACGATGATAAAGTCGCCGCCCTGGTGGACGGTCGCGCCCGTCTGCTTCACCGCATCATAGAGCGCCGCCGAGAGCACGGGGCAGAAGGGGTCGGCGAAGGCGAGGTGCCCCACGATGCCATTGCCGAAGAAGGAGAGGTCGCGGCCCCTCGTGCGGTCAAAGAGGCCATCGGGAATGACGATGTGGCCCGGCTCGTAATCCTCGCGCAGGCTGCCGCAGGCCGAGACCGCGATGATCCACTTGCAGCCAAGCGACTTGAGGGCGTAGATGTTCGCCTTAGAGGGCAACTCGCCGGGCAGGATGCGGTGCCCCCGCCCGTGACGCGGCAGGAAGGCGACGCGCTTGCCCTGAAGGGTGCCGACCAGGAGCGCGTCGCTGGGGTCGCCGAAGGGGGTAGTCATTTGCAGTTCTTCGACATCGGTCAGCCCCTCCATCTCGTAAAGGCCACTGCCGCCGATGACGCCTATTTCTACAGGTTCCATGTTGGGGTGGTGCTCCCTCTCGAATAGATGACAGTTGTCGTCAGGGGGCGATTGTACCTGACGGACAGCGCCCTAGCAAGGTTGCGGCCCAGCGACAGGAGGGGCGAAGCGGCATCGCTAGAAGGGGCTACAAATAATTATGACAACTAAGGCTTACAAAAGCTTACATTGAAGGGCGATGATGTAAGCCTTAGTTGACATAATCACATTGTCGCTATCGCAGTGGACCTGACGTGTGCGACATTGACATGGGTGCCACCGCGCTAGAAGAAGCTGTTTTACTCACAGGATGGCAACACTCTTGCTAGTACCCTTCGCAGTTCCAAATACCAGTTTCACAGAAAGGATGGGGAGAATGGGTATTCTCAGTTGGATCATCGTGGGCGGCCTCGCGGGCTGGCTCGCCAGTATGGTGATGGGGACCAATGAGCGGCAAGGCTGCATCATGGATATTGTCCTCGGCATCGTGGGTGCCCTCGTGGGCGGCTTCCTGCTGTCAGCGATTGGCATGGGCGGCGACATGTCAGGCATCAACATCGGCAGTATCATTACCGCGTTCATCGGCGCGGTGATTGTCATTTTCATCTGGCGCGCGATTTCAGGGCGCAGTCGCAGGTAACTTTCCGCATAGCTCTTTAATGTGCTGCACAAGAAGCCGGGTCTCAGACTCGGCTTCTTGCATTCGGGCGTTTGCGCGGGCAGAAATGCCGAATCCGGCCAGCCGTGATATGATGCGCCCACTCCCTTTACCCCGCTTTTTCCCGGAGGATTGTGCATGAAACTACCTCGTTCAAGCGGCATCCTGCTACACCCCACCTCTCTCCCCGGACGTTACGGCATTGGCGATTTAGGGGAGGGGGCCTACCGCTTCGTAGATTTTCTCGCGGATAGCGGGCAGAGTTGGTGGCAGGTGATGCCGCTCGGCCCGACGGGCTACGGCGACTCTCCTTACCAGAGTTTTTCAGCCTTCGCGGGCAATCCCCTCCTGTTGAGCCTCGAATGGCTCGTCGCGGATGGCGTGATTCCTCAAGAGACACTTGACGACGCCCCGACCTTCCCCTCGAAGCATGTGGATTTTGGCCCCGTGCAGGAATGGAAGATGGGGCTGCTGCGCGATATTACCACCCGCTTCTGGGAGCGCGCCTCCGGGCAGGAGCGCTGGCTGTACGAGGAATATGTCAGCAACAACCATCACTGGCTTCACGATTTCGCTCTCTTCATGGCGCTGAAGGAGCATTTTGGAAAATCCTGGAACGAGTGGCCGGAGGATATTCGTCGCCGCGAGGGGAGTGCGCTCCACCACTGGTATCAGGAGTTGGAGTCGTCCGGTTCGACGCACCGCCTGCTCCAGTACCTCTTCTACAAGCAGTGGACGAGCCTGAAGCGGTACGCGGGCGAGAAGGATATCGGCATCATCGGCGACATTCCCATCTTTGTTGCGTACGACAGCGCCGACGTGTGGGCGCACCCTGAGCTTTTCTATCTGGACGAGCAGGGCAACTCCACCGTCGTCGCGGGGGTGCCACCCGATTACTTCTCCAAGACCGGGCAGCGCTGGGGCAATCCTCTGTATCGCTGGGACCGCATGGCCGAGCGCGGCTACGAGTGGTGGGTGGCGCGCTTCCGGTCGGCTTTCAGCCTCGTGGACGTGGTGCGGCTCGACCACTTCCGGGGCTTTGAAGCCTACTGGGAGGTTCCGGCGGAAGAAGAGACGGCGGTCAAGGGGCGCTGGGTGAAGGGGCCGGGCGCACAGTTCTTCAACACCGTTCTCCCGCAACTCGGCGATGCTTC
>DASVVH010000541.1:0-7239 GCA_036386615.1 Ardenticatenaceae bacterium | reverse complement strand
CATCTGGTATCTCCCCGCCGCGACCATCCGCCACTACGAGGATGCTTCGAGCGGGCAGGTGGTCGGCCTGCGCCACGTTCGCTTCAACACGAACAAGCTGCGCTACACGGCGAAGTGGCACGGCGCGGGGTGGGCGGCGCTGCTGCGGGTGTGGCTGTTCGCTCTCTTCGGCGTCGAGTGGTTGAAAGAGGGGGCGAAGTGGCTCCTGGGCCACAAGCGGCCACTGCGCGCGCAGCGCCTCCGCGAGTACGCGCTGCTGCTCCGCCAACTGCCTGCGAGCCATCCATGATGGGACTACGCTGTTCACCGTCTACCGTCCACCGACTACCGTCTACTCATGCGCGTTCTCTACATCACGGGTGAATTCCCCCCGATGCGGGGCAGCATCGGCGATCACACGGCCCGGTTGGCGACGGCGGTGATGGCGCAGGGGCACGAGGTCGGCGTCCTCACCGCCACCGAGGCGCGCGAGGCCAAGCTGCCCGGTGCCGAGATTTTCCCTCTGGTCGAGCAGTGGAACCTCGCCTCGTGGAGGACGATTGGGGAGGCGGCGCGTGGCTACGACGTGCTTCACCTGGAATACCAGGCGGGGGCCTTCGGCATGGGCCTCGCGCCGCAGTTGATGGCTGATGCCACGCGCCTGTTCACCGGGGGCAAGCCCTTCGTGACGACCTTCCACGACCTTCTGGTCCCGTATCTCTTCCCGAAGGCGGGGCGGGCGCGTGGCTGGTCGGTGCGCCACCTGGCCCGCGCTTCGGACGGGGTGGTGGTCACAAATGAGGAGGACGCGGAGGCTTTACGTCAGCAGGGCGTGGCGCGGCTGTGGCAGGTTCCCATCGCCTCGCCTCTGCCGCTCGACCCCGGCCCGGATTTTGACCGCGAGGCGTGGCGCGAGGCGTGGAACGTGGGGCCACAGCACAAGCTCCTAGTTCACTTCGGGTTCATCAACCGGGCGAAGGGTGTCGAAACGCTGTTGCGTGCCTACGATGGGCTGCTGCGGGCCGGGCAGCCCGTGCGCCTGCTGATGGCGGGCGACCCACTGGGCGCTAGCGACCCGTCCAACCAGACGTATCTGGAAGAGATTCACCACCTCGCCGGGGAGTTGAACCTTGAGGAACCCTGGATACAATGGACGGGCGACCTTTCGGAGCAGGAGTTGATTCGCAGCATCCTCGCCGCAGACCTGATTGCTCTGCCCTTCCGCGAGGGGGCGAGCCTGCGCCGCTCAACGCTGGTGATGTCGCTCTCGCTGGGCAGGCCCATCGTGACGACGGAGCCAGCGACACCGATTCCTTTCTTGCAGAACGGGCACAACATCGCCATCGTGCGGCGCGATGACTCCGCCGCCTTTGCGCGGCAGATTGCTCTACTCATCCGCTATGAGCCGACCCTGCGGCGGCTGGAGCGCGGCGCGAGCGAGTTGCGCCAGCACTTCGACTGGGGGCGCATCGCGGAACAGTACATCGAGGTGTACGGGGCGGTTCTCGCCCGCCGCGAGAAGAACGTGTAACCAGAGGAACCAGATTGATGAAGCGCTGTGAATGGGCGAGGAGCGACCTCTCTGTGGCCTACCACGATGAGGAGTGGGGTGTGCCGCAACACGATGACCGCGCGCTCTTTGAGTTCCTCATCCTCGAAGGGATGCAGGCGGGGCTGAGTTGGGAGACGATTCTGAAGAAGCGTGACAATTTTCGCCGCGCCTTTGACGGCTTCGACCCGCGCCTTGTGGCGGAGTACGGCGATGAGAAGGTGGCGGCGCTGCTGGCGGATACCGGAATCGTTCGCAACCGCCTGAAGGTGGCCGCCGCTATCGGGAATGCCAGGGCCTTTCTCACCGTGCAGGAGGAGTTCGGCACCTTTGATGCCTGCCTGTGGGGTTTCGTGGGCGGGCGGCCCAGGCAGAACGCGTGGCGCGCGTTGAGCGAGATTGCCGCACAGACGCCCGAATCCGAGGCGATGAGCAAGGAGCTGCTTCGCCGGGGCTTCAAATTCGTTGGTCCTACCATCTGCTACGCGCTCATGCAGACGGTTGGGATGTTCAATGACCACGTTGTAGACTGTTTCCGCTATTCCGAACTTGCTGACGAGAGATGAAACTACTTTTCACGACGCTCACACCTCTTTCGGTCGCGCAGAGCCACGCTCCCCGCCCAGCACGAGCCATCCCCGATTTTCTGGCGGCGGGCCACGACGTCTACCTCGCGGCTCCCCTCGTGGGATGCCCTTACGAGATACGGGAGGCGTGGAAGGTGCAAGGGGTCCTGCCGCTCCTGCCCTGCCCTCCTCGTTCCTGGACGCGCCTGGCCGTCAACGCCTATCGCCTTGCCGTCTGGGGCAAGCAATGGCGGGCGGACGTTTATCTCTCGTTAGGTGGGAGGGCGGCGATGGTGGCACATGCGGGCCGAGGTGCCGCCAACGGCTATGGCCTGTCGGTCCTCGTGCTGCCTGCACTGCGGTGGCAGGCTCAAGGTGGGCTGAATGGCTGGCTTGAACGGCGCGTCATCCCTGAATCGGACCGCCTCCTCACATACGACCCCGAACTGGTGGAGACAGCGATAACCCGCTATGGCGCGCGCCGCGCCGATACCATACTGCTGCCGGGCGAGGAGACGGCTCCTTTCGTCACGCTCTGCGAGCAGTTCCTCATGGAGCCGCCTGGTTATCCATAATCCAGGGCAGTGTCAACGTCGGCGACTTGTAAAATAACTAACAGTAATATAGCAATTACTTGTCACTATTACGGGCCTCTTTTGCTCGCCAGTACTGGCTAATACTGGCCGATACTGGCCTCCGTGCCCTCCGGCCCCTTTCTCGCTCCCGCTCCTCCTTCCCTCTCCCAGTTTGACATAGCCCTAATCCATAATTTGCGGGGGTAGATTTTTTGCGCGACTTCCGTTATCCTTAGCGCTACTTCCAAGCTACTGGTTCTGCCCCACCTCGTGAGATATAGGACGATGTTGATTACCATTCTCTCTTACCTGCCCGGACCCCTATTGCGCGCGTTGATTCCCCCGCTACGGTTGGCGGACCTGCGCCGCAGCATCGAGAGTCTGATTGTCGAGACGTGGCTGCACGAGCCAATGAAGGAGCGCCGAATCCTGGTGGTGGGCGGCGACCCACTGCTGCACCTGCCGCTGGTGCGCGACGGCGCGACGCTGGTCGGGCTGGCGACGGACGCCTCGACCGTCGAGGTGGCACACCGCCTCGCGCGGCGCATGGGCATCGGGGACCGCGTGCATTTTCACGTCTCCGACCTGCTCCACCTGCCCTTCCCGGCGGCGCACTTCGACGCGGTGCTCTGCGGCTCCGCGCTGGCCCGCTCGACGGATGACCTCTTCATCCTGCGCGAGATGACGCGCGTTCTGAAGAGTGGGGGGCTGCTGGGCCTGACGCTGCCCTCCTTTGAGGCGGCGGGACTGCTGGCCCGCCACCTGCCTTCCCCCTGGCTGGTGGACGACCTGCGCCGCCAGCCTGTCGGCGCGTCGGGCGGCGCGCCCCCGCAGGAGAGTGTGGCGGTGCGCGTGCAGCGCTACATGCGGGAGCGCGAAGGGCTGCGGCGGGGCTATCGCCTCACCCAGATGACGGCGCGGCTCGATTTGCTGGGGCTGGAGGTGGCCGATCACGGTCCCTACCTGACGCGGCTCGGCGCGGTGTTCTACGAGGGGTTCCACACGCTGCGGGCATTGGACCGCCGGGCGGGCGTGGGGCGGTGGCTCTACGCTTTCTTTTCCCTGGCCCTGCTCGGCCCCGTCCTCATCGGGGACGCGACGGCCCAGGACGACAGCGGCTATGGGCTGCGCGTAGCGGCGCTCAAACGGAGCGATCACGGGAACGCGCCGCGATATGACGGCGAAGGCGGCGGGCTTGAAATCCAGTGGCATTTCCCGGAGCGGACGCGCCTTCCTGCCATGACGCCGCGCTGACAGGCGTCCAGAGTTCTCCACTTCATTCCTACCTTCCAAACGCTTCTCTAGAAGCCGTGACCCTTCGCTTGTATTGTCCGCCCTCACGCTCCCGCATACTTCTTGCTAAATGGGAACCACAACCATCATCAATAGAATGCGAGGAAGATAGTGGCGAAGGTAGAAGTCGAAGTTCAGCACAACGAGGCGGCGAACCGTTTTGAAGCAGAGGTTAGCGGCCATCTGGCGGTGGCCGAGTACATACGGGCGGGAGAGCAGATTGTTTTCACGCACACGGAGGTGCCGGAGGAGTTGGAGGGGCAGGGCGTCGCAAGCCAACTCATCAGGACGGCGCTGGAGCATGCACGGGAGCAGAACCTTGAGGTCGTGCCGAGTTGCCAGTTCGTAGCGGCGTACATTCGGCGTCACCCTGAGTATCAATCCCTCGTAGCATAGGGCTACGGGGCATAGCTTGATACTGTTGCTGGTCCATTGCAGGCCAGGGAAGCCAGTGACAGAGGAGGCGGCCATTTAGCCACCTCTTTTGAATCGCAGCCTCGAGATTAGGTTCACTGTAGCAGTTTTTGTGTACGCTATCCTTCCTTGATGCAGGCGAAGCTGCCCCCTGTAAACATCTCGTCGGGTGTACCGATACAATAAAGATTGTCCACATTGGAATGCTTGAACCTATCAGGAAACGCGAAGCAGCGCGGCATGAGTGTTGCCGCGCTGCTTCGCCTTCTCCCTGGATGATGCTATCCACCCAGGTATGCACGTAGGGCTGCTACTGCTTCGTTTGCCCTTCAGCGAGCATCTTGAACTTCTCGACGGCCCTTTTCACTTCTCGTGAGTGAAGGGGGTTGCCGCCAGCGACGAATTCCCCGAGGAAGCCGCCAGCCGCGTCGTACTCCATGGTGTAGGTGAGCCGACAGTCATTGCTACCGCGTCCGAACAGCCCACCCGCCTGATCCAGATCGAAGGTGTGCGTGGTCTGGTCGTCGTCAAGGGTGGTGACGACCCTCATGCGGTATTTGTCGGTGTTGAGTTCAACGATGGACCCGGAGCCCATCTTGTCCTCCTTCCGCCACTGGAAGACACCACCGCTCGCGACGGCGCTGACGTTCGACACGTCTTCCACGTCGGGGAACCAGAGTGCCCATCGGCGGGGGTCAGTCAGCACGGCCCAGGCCGTCTCCTGGGGGGCATCTATTTCGATTTCCTGCTTGAATGAAGCCATTGTGCCTATCCTCCTTGGGAGTGCTGATAAGTGGCGCGGGAATTCCGACCCGCCGTGCCTGCTGGAAACAGGCCCAACGAGCAGCGTTACGCTATTGACAGTATAGCGCGGTTGCAGCAGGGTTCAAGTGCCTAGTTGCTGTACCGATTGGCGATAGTGAGCTAAGGCCTCCATTACACAATCATCTCTTTGGTAGGTACGAGGACGCCTTCTTGCCTCAACGTAGAAATATCCTACATCAGAAAAATAGCTAAAGAAAAGAGGCGGGCAACAATTGTTGCCCGCCTCTCGTTTTATGCTTCCATCGGTTCGACTTCGCCTTGGTCGCGCTCGTCTTCGTCCCACACTTCTTCCGACTCGTCGCCGTCCTCCCAGACCTCTTCGTCTTCGGGGAAGTTTAGCTCAAAGTCGCTGTGCGGGCTGGCGGCGAGGATGGGGGCGAGGTACTGCCCGGTCCACGAGCGGGGGTAGGCGGCTACCTCTTCGGGCGTTCCGGCGATGACCAACTCGCCGCCACCATCACCGCCCTCCGGCCCCATGTCAATAATCCAGTCCGACGCCTTGATGATGTCCAGGTTATGCTCGATGACAATGACGGAGTTGCCCTTCTGGACGAGACGGTTCAGCACTGTGACGAGGCGCGATACGTCGTGTGCGTGGAGGCCGACGCTCGGCTCGTCGAGGATATAGAGCGTCTTGCCCGTCGCCATGCGGCTTAACTCTTTCGAGAGCTTGATGCGCTGGGCCTCGCCGCCGGAGAGGGTCGGCGCGGGCTGGCCGAGGCGGACGTAGCTCAGGCCCACATCGAAGAGGGTTTGCAGCTTGCGGCGAATCTTCGGGATGTGGGCGAAGAAGTCCAGCGACTCCTCAACGGTCATCTCCAGCACGTCCGCGATGCTTTTGTTTTTGTAGAGCACCTGCAACGTCTCGCGGTTGTAGCGGCGGCCCCGGCAGACCTCGCACTTGACATAGATGTCTGGCAGGAAGTGCATCTCGATTTTGATCTCGCCGTCGCCCTGGCATGCCTCGCAGCGCCCGCCCTTGACGTTGAAGGAGAAGCGGCCCGGCTTGTAGCCGCGCATCTTCGCCTCCGGCAGCCCGGCGAAGAGGTCGCGTATCTCCGTAAAGAGCGACGTGTAGGTGGCGGGGTTTGAGCGCGGGGTGCGGCCAATCGCTGACTGGTCAATGTTGATGACCTTGTCAATCGCGTCCACGCCAAAAATGGCGTCATGCTGGCCGGGGTGCGACTTGGCGCGGTGGAGCATCTGCGCCAGCCGCGCGTGCAGCACCTCGATGACCATCGAGGACTTGCCCGACCCGGAGACGCCCGTCACGACGACGAACTTGCCGAGCGGGAACTCGACGGTCACGTCCTTGAGGTTGTTGGCCTTCGCGCCCTTGACGATGATGGACTTGCCGTTGCCCTCGCGCCGCTTGGTGGGCACGGGGATGGACATGCGCCCCGACAGGTAGGCCCCCGTAAGCGAGTTCGGGTTGGCGAGAATTGTAGAGAGTGGGCCGTTGCCGACGACCTCGCCACCGTGCTCACCCGCGCCCGGCCCCATGTCCACAATCCAGTCGGCGGAGCGCATCGTGTCCTCGTCGTGCTCGACGACGATGAGCGTGTTGCCGAGGTCGCGCATCTTTTCGAGCGTGCGGATGAGGCGCGCGTTGTCGCGCTGGTGCAGGCCGATGGATGGCTCGTCCAGAATGTAGAGGACGCCGACCAACTGTGAGCCAATCTGCGTCGCCAGCCGAATGCGCTGCGCCTCGCCGCCGGAGAGGGTGCTGGCTGTGCGGTCCAGCGTCAGATAGCCCAACCCCACGTCGGCCATGAAGCCGAGGCGGTCATGGACCTCCTTCAGCACCTGCTCGGCAATCTGGCGCTGCTGCGGGGTGAGGAGGGGAATCGGCTCGTCCTCGTGGTTGTGGGCGGTGTTCGCAACCGTGTCCACGTCCGATACTATCAGGTCCACCCAGCGCAGGGCCTCCTCGACGCTCATCTTCGAGACTTCCGCGATACCGATGTTGGCGACGGTGACGGCGCGTGCCTCCGGCTTCAGGCGCGTGCCCCCGCAGGACTGGCAGGGCCGCTCCGCC
>DASVVH010000540.1:0-4068 GCA_036386615.1 Ardenticatenaceae bacterium | reverse complement strand
ACCCCCTCCGAATCGCTCCGCATCGGCGACTTCTGCGTGGTCGAGGGCGAGGAGAATCTTTACTTCTCCATGATTCAAGACCTGCGGCTCGAAGCGACCGACCCGCGCATGATGGCCGCGCCGCCCACCAACCTTTCGCCCTTCATGCGCCAGATTCTGCGCGGCACCAACACCTACGTCGTGGCCGAGGTGAAGCCGATGCTCATGGTGCGCCGCCTGGACGAGAACGAACTCGCCCGCGAGGAAGCGGGGCCGCAGCCCGTCCGCACCATCCCCATGCACTTCGCCCGCTTCATCCAGGCCAACGAGCTAGACTTCGCCACCGTCTTCGGCGCGGAATCCGACACCCACTTCGCGATGGGCCAGCCACTCACGATGGAGATTCCCATCCCCATCAACCTCAACCGTCTGGTCGAGCGCTCTTCCGGCATCTTCGGCTCGACGGGCACGGGTAAATCCTTCCTCGCGCGCATTCTGCTGTCGGGCATCATCGCTAAGAACATCGCGGTCAACCTTATCTTCGATATGCATAACGAGTACGCGCAGGGGAAGGAGTCGGAGGAGCGTGAGAAGGTCAAGGGGCTGAAAGAACTCTTCGGCTCGAAAATTGTCGTCTACACCCTCGACCCCAAGAACCGCGCCCTACGCGCCGACCACGACCTCGCCATCGGCCTTAACGAGATCGAGCCAAACGACGTGCTCTCCCTGAGCGGCGAGTTGGGGCTGTCCGCCTCTACGGCGGGCGTGAACCTCTCCCTGCTGCGCGGCTCCTTTGGGGACAAGTGGCTCACCACCTTCCTGAACATGACACCCGCCGAAATAGGGGAGTGGGCGAAGCAGGCGGGCGGCCACACGGGTTCCCTAGAAGCGCTGCACCGCCGCCTCAGCCGCCTTCGTGACCGCGAGTACATTCACGAGCACATTCGCGGCAACGTCTTCGACCAGATGATGAGCTACCTCGATAAAGGCAAGCACATCATTCTCCACTTTGGGCGCAACGACGAGACGCTGGACCAGATGATTGTCGCCAACATGGTCACGCGCCGCATCCGCCAGCTATACCAGCAGAAGACCGAGAATTACCAGAACACGGGTAACCCCGCCGACCGACCGCGCCCCCTCGTCATCACCGTCGAGGAGGCTCACCGCTTCCTCAGCCCCGAACTCGCCTCGCAGACCATCTTCGGCACCATCGCCCGCGAGCTACGCAAATACTACGTCACGCTGCTCATCGTGGACCAGCGCCCCAGCGGCATTGACGACGAGATACTCTCGCAGGTCGGCACGCGCATCTCAGGCAAGCTCATGGATGACCGCGACCTTGAGGCCGTCCTCTCCGGCGTCGGCAACCGCAGCGCCATCCGCGCGGGCCTCGCCAGCCTCGACACCAAGCAGCAGGTGATGATTTACGGCCACGCCGTCCCTATGCCGATTGCCCTCCGCACCCGCCGCTACGACAATGAGTTCTACCAGGCCGTCACGGGGCAGGCCACCCGCGCCGTAGACCTCTACGCTCCCGCCGACCCCTCTCCACCGCCCGTTGCCACGCCCTCGAACGGCGCGAGCACCAATGGTCCTTCGCCTCGCAAAGACGACTTCGAGGACGACATAGACCTGCTCTTCGGCAAGTAGGTGGCACTATCGAGCGAGTTCATCCGAAGAGGTTCCGCCTGGTAGAGCAACTTGCAAGAGATATAGGGGTTTGGTAATGTGCCAGGTGAGATTGCAGGCAATCTTATTGCTTCCACTCTTCCAGCAGCCCTTGTACAGGTACTTCAACAGTTACAGTAAGCTAACGAATCGCGTTGTAACGAACTCTACGTGGAGGAGATGGAGCATGAGGCACCAACGGTTCACATTCTTAATGACGTTGCTTCTGGCGCTGCTCGTCGCGGGCTGCGCGCGGGGCAACGCCACGCCCGAAGGGGAGGAGGTGGCGGCGGGCGATGCGCCTGTCGTCGTCATTGACTCGCCCGCGACTGGCGTGAGCATCCCCACCGGGCAGATAATCGAAATCAGCAGCACTGCCACCAGCGAAGGCTCCCCGGTTCAGCGCATCGAGATGTACATCAACGGCGACCTCATCGCCGACGACCCCACGCCCGACGCGGCGGGCCAGCCCTCCTTCTCCGTTGTCCAGCGCTGGGTGCCCGTCGAGCCGGGCCGCGCCGAGGTCGCCGTCTACGCCTACGCTGTTGATGGGACGCGCAGCCGCCCCGCCTCCATCATCCTGGAAGTAGGGGGTGACGGCGCGACCTCTCCGCAGCCTGCCGAACCGGGCGAGGAGACCACCGACCCCGTGACCGACACGGCTCCCGTCACCGAAACCGAACCCGCGACTGACACGGAACCGGAAGCAACCGAGGAGCCAACCGAGGAGGCCGAGCCTTCTCCCACTGCCGAGGGTGAGGAAGGCGAGGGGGAAGATGACGAGGGTGAGACTACCGAACCCACTGGCCCCGAAGTTCCCGCCGTCATCACCGCCGAGGGTGGCCTGAACGTGCGCGCTGGCCCCTCCGTTGACGCCGAGCGCGTGGATGGTGTGCTGCTTGGAGAGCGCGTCACCGCCATCGGCATCAACGCGGCGGGCGACTGGATTCGCATCCGGCATGGCGAGGGCGACGACGAGGGCGAAGGCTGGGTCGCCGCTGAATTCGTTGACCTAGAGGGTGACGCCGCGACCCTCCCCATCCTTGAATGAGGAATGCAGAAGTCGGAATGCGGAATAAACGGCGGACAGCGTAAAGCTGGAGTGCAGGCGTATCCCAAGTCATCAAAGAGGTCGCCCCGGAAACGGGGCGACTTCTGCTTTTGTGAGACGCCTATATGGGCTAGCTGTACGGATACACAAGGTTGGCATACAGGTTGACCCAAGCACGAAGGGAGGGCGCAACGTGCTAACGCTCTACGATGGCGTGTTGCTGGGTGGATCCCCTTAAGGTCGCTTCGCAGATTCACTTCGTTCAGGATGACATAGCTGTAGCTAGACCTTACTTAATGTACCAGTGTGTGCTAACCTCGTGGAACAGTACAGCTAGCTTGGAGGAGTAGTGTATGACGCTTACGTTGATAAAAGTGAGGGGGCAGGGTAACAACCCTGCCCCCTGTGGTGTGACGGTCTGGGACTAGCGGCTAATCAATGGCAGGAAGAGTGGCTCGTCCGTCGGGATGTCTGAGAGCCGTATCTCCCCGACCTGTGGCGGCGTCGTGGAGCCGTACTCGATGACCAGCACTGGAGCCTGGGCCGGGTTCTTGTCGTAGGTAATCGCGTCACGCTGGCCCGAACCACTCACTATGAAGAAGAGGGCGTTGCCGCCGAGCCAGCCCTGTCGGTTCACCACTTCCTGCACCAGTGGCGCGAGGTTGGGCGTTTGATAGGCTGCTCCCACCGTCATCCAGGCGGGCACATTGTCCCACGCGATGGAGGCGGCAGTGCGGGGGCGACCTGAGATGTTGTAGGATGCCCACTCGATGACCGCCGCGTTGTCGGTCGCCTCCGCCTGGAAGAGCAGGGAGGTAGGCACACTGCGTGCCTTGTTGGCGGTGAACTCGATGTAGGCGCGCGTGATGGTGGAGCCAGGGGGCACGGGTACGCCCTGGAAGCGAATACCAACTACCTGCTGCCCCAGCCAGTAGGGGTCTTCGGTCAGGTCCAGGTCGCCATCGCGGCGGCTGTTCTGTCCGTCTACCACCGCCTCCTCGGCGTCGTCCACCCATTGCTGTACAGGAATGCGCGCCGTGTAGCTGCCGCTGGCGTTGGGCGTGGCCGTCGCGGGGGGCGTCGCGGAAGGGCCGGCGGTTTGCGTGGCCGTTGCCGTCGCAAGGGGCGTCTGCGTCGGGGTTCGCGTTGGGCTGGGGGTCGCGGTGGGCGTGGCTGCCGGGGCCGAAGCTACCAGCGTGTTGCGCCCAAAGGTGGAGGTGTTGCCCTGCGGGTCGGTCTGGTTGGCGGTGACAAGTGGGCCGCCGGCGACGCCACTCACGGGGATGACGACTTTGCCGTTCGTCGCCGCGCCGGCAACGCCGAGGTAGGTTTTGCCCTCGCCCCAGTTGTCGCCACCGGGGTCGTTG
>DASVVH010000539.1:0-18253 GCA_036386615.1 Ardenticatenaceae bacterium | reverse complement strand
GGAACTTGCTGGTTTTGAGGGTTCAGAGCCTGCCTACTTCAAACTGGGTAACGGCAAGCTACGAAGCAGTGTACACGGGCGAACAGAAGTCACTATGTCAACCAAAGCCAACCAAAGCCAACCTTCACGCACGCTCAAGGTTGGCCTGTTTATTAATTAGCTTTATTGTTGCTAGCCCAATATCTACCACGCACCAAGGCTTATGCCCTCATGAGCGATTTTCTCTCGCCCGAACGAGAGCACCTGATGCTGAAGAGCATAGATGTACGGATACACAAGGTTGGCAGACAGGTTGGCCCAAGCACAAAAGGAGGGGAACCGTGCTAACGCTCTACGCCAGGCATGTTGCTGGGTGGATCCCCTTAAGGTCGCTTCGCAGATTCACTTCGCTCAGGATGACATGGCTGTAGCTAGACCTTACTTGATGTACCCGTGTCTGTTAACCTAGTGAAACAGTACGCATAGAATCTTCCCTGAACAAGACCTAGCAATGCAGACGAAGCGGATAGAGGTGATGTGCCGCCGCCATTTCAATATTATGTCAACAAAGGCCGACATCTATCGCCCTGGAATGTAGGCTTTTGTAGGCTTTGCTTCACATAATGCGGCGTGGCACCTGTCCTCACACAGGACTATCTATCAGGCTCGTTTTCCTGTATTCTCTCCTATGTGGAGTATGCGCCTTCACCGGAAGAGCGGGAGTCAAAGCTAATGCGGGCATTGGTCATAGGGGGTGGCGTTTCGGGGCTGACGACGGCACTGGTGCTATTGGAGGCAGGCTGGCAGGTCACGGTCATGGCGCGGGAGTGGGCACCCAGGATTGTATCGAGTGTCGCGGCGGCCATCTGGTACCCTTATCAGGTGGCGCACCCGCGCGCCACACACTGGGCGCTCGTCTCCGCCGCGCGCTTCGGGGCACTGCTGGAACGCCCTGAGTGCGGCGTGCGGACGGTCGAAGGGGTACAACTGCACCGAACGGTCTGCCCGCCGCCCGACTGGGCCGAGCAGATGCCGGGCTACCGGGCGCTGGAGCCGGAAGAACTGCCGGAAGGCTACGCCTGCGGCTACAGCTACGAACTGCCCATCATCGAGACGCCAATCTATCTCCAGTGGCTGCGCGACGAGGTAGAGCAGCGCGGCGGCACATTCGAGGAGCGTGACCTGGCGAACCTGGACGAGGTCATCGGGGAGTGGCCCGTCGTCGTGAACTGCACTGGGCTGGCCGCGCGGGAGTTCGTGGGCGACGCGACGATGGTGCCCATTCGCGGCCAGATTGTGAAGATGACTGCGGGCTACGTAGATAAGTTCCTCTTCGACGAGGACGACCACGACGCCCCCACCTACATCATCCCGCGCCGGGATGCCACCATCGTCGGCGGCACCGCCATACACGGCGATTGGGACCTTGATGTTCGCACTGACACGACCACCGCCCTGCTGGGCCGCGCGCGGCAGTTGGCCCCGGAGCTTGAAAAGGCGCAGGTGCTGGACGTGCTTGTGGGGCTGCGCCCCGGTCGGCCTACCGTGCGCCTGGAAGCGGAGCAGCACGGCGACACACTCGTCGTCCACAACTACGGGCATGGCGGCGGGGGCTTCACGCTCAGTTGGGGCTGCGCCGAGGAAGTCTTGGCGCTGATTGAGGAGCAGGCGGAGGAGATCTGAACGCTAGGGTAGATGTCCTCCGCCGAAATAGAAGAGGTCATTCTCGGAATCAATCGCGAACCGAAAACGGTCCAGACAGCCCTGATAACCCATGTAAGACGGCAACGTCCAGGAGTAGTCCGCATCGGGTATCACGGCTGTCACAACAACATCCAGGCTCTCGCCCACAGTCGCCACAAGGCGGAGATTCAGGAGATGCAGCGTGCCTCGAACCTGCCCGCGCACAGTATGAATCAAGAAGGGGCCAAGACCATTTGTAGGGTCTACATCCAACACCTCCGCTAGTTCAGAACTACAGATAAAGTGGATGCCACCTGTGTCTACTATTGCTTCCGTTTGATTACCCTCTATCTCGATGGGAATCACTATACGGTTGACGCTCTCCCCATAAACAGGGGGCCGCGTCACATAGCGACACGCCCCCTGGCAGAATTGGTCTCCGTCTGAATTGAATAACAAGGCTACGCTACCTTTGTTACGAAAAGCCCCTTTCGGCCACCTGTTTTCTGCTTCAGTTCCCTGGCAGTCTCGGCTGAAGCGACAAGCTCACCATTCTGCAATGCAACCCAACACCCCACGAATTGCTCTGTATGCTTCGTTATCCAGTCCTGGTTATTCAAAACAGAAGGATCAGGGGGAGAAGAGGCGCGACTCGCGCGCGGCGGATTCAGAATAGTGGCGAATCTAACTAGATCGCCATGGTCGGGGTATTGCTCTGCCCCGCCTATGGCAAGCTCTTTCGCCTTGCTATGCTCGCCAGCCGCCAGCGCAGCCAGAATGGCGGCGATTATCTCACCGCTACCCTCCTGATTCGAGTATTCAGTTCCGGTTGGTAAGGCGCTCATCATTCGTCCCGCTTGCCTGCGTTTCAAGAGCCATTGTATTGAGGATGCACCTCAACGTCAATGGCGTGAATAGTTACGATCCGGGCGGAGCAGCTTTGCAAACACCTTTTCGCACGCCATCACGCCACCGTCACCAAATCGCCCCCGTCCTGCTTGGCGCGGGCAACCGCCGCGCTCGCCGCTTTCAGAAGCGCCTTGTCAGTGACCCCGTGATCGGGGAAGGTAGCGATGCCTATGGAGAGCGTCACGGGGCAGACCCCCTGCGCGCGCTGCTGCGCCTGAAGGTGGCAGACCTCCTGCCGCAACTGCTCCGCGCGCTGCCGGATGATGCTGTACGGCGCGTCGGGCAGAACCAGCACAAACTCATCGTCCGTGTAGCGGCTGGCGATGTCTCCCCCGCGAATGCTGGACTGGAGCAGCGCGGCAAGCTCGCGCAGGAGCGCGTCGGCGGCGTTCTCGCCCGATTGCTCCTTCACCCCTTGCAGGTTGTCCACGTCAATCATGATGACGCCGAGGGGCCGCTGGTGGCGCGAGACGCGCCGCATCTCCCGCTTGAGCGACTCTTCCATGTACTGACGATTGTACAGGTGCGTGAGCGGGTCGCTGACCGACTGCTCCTGCATTGTCTCGCGCAGTTGGAGGTGCGCCAGCACCAGGGCCATCTGCCGCGCCGCCAGATGAGCAAGCGTCTGCTTTTCCGCGTTGAAGTAGCCACCTGTCACGGCGCTCAGGTGCAACAGGCCAAGCGTCTGGTCGTCGGCTCGCAGAGGGACGCACAGCGATTCCGCCGTAACAGTGGGCTGAAGATGGGCGCAGAGCGGTTCCTGGTCCCCACGCCGGACGAAGTAGCTTTGCCCGGCACGTAACCCCCGGCATTCATTGAAGCCAAGATGCTCCCGCGTGGCGGGCGCGCCCCATGCAGGCCCCTTCTGAACCTTCTCCTGCCCCGGCAAAGTGAGGTAGAGCACCCCATGACAACCGGGGAAAAGCTGCCGCGTGAGGTCGGCCATCTGCGCGCAGCTTTCCTGCGGCACGCTCTCCGTCCAGGCGAGCGCCCCCAGGCGATTCAGCAGGTTCAGGTCTTCGCCGCGCTGCTGCACTTCCATCTCAAGAGCCTTCTGGACGGTTTTCGAGTGCCCTATCTGCGTCATCAGGTGCTGCACAGCGCGGGACTCCTGCCGGAGGCGCTGTTCCAACCCGCCATTTATCTCGCGAGTCTGTGCTATGCTGCTGAAGAGGTCGTGAAACTTCCACAAACGTAGAAAGAGGAACGTAGCAGTCGCGGCCATCGCCACCTCGGCCAGTGCTCGATACGAGAGCGGCAGGTTCAGGTTGGCAACACCCAGCGTGCCCACAACCAGCGTGACCACCCACGCCGCTACGCCGAGCATTCGTAGGCTGGCCGGAGCCATCCAGAGTAAAGCAAAAAGAACCGCCAGGAGCGGCACGAGCACCAGCACAGGAAGCAACCAGGGGAAAAGCACAGCGGCGACGACGGCAACGCCAAGCAGCAGCCAGGGCGCGGCTCGGCGTCCTCTAGGTACTCGTCCGGCAACGTCATAGGCTTTGTCGGGTCTGCGGACGGTCGTCAACATGAACAAATCCTCGCTGGCGAAGAAGGTGGTATAGAGTTTAATGGTGCTTGCTCTCTATCCGGCTTGTCGAAAGCGCCTCCTCCCCTTATTATCCGTAGCGTGCGCGGGTCGCTCCTCAGCCACCGCCAACGTACATCGCGGCATCCAGCCCGTTGAAGTATTCCGGGTCTATTTCCTGCTCGCAGTACGACTGAATCTGGTTCCAGAGCTCCGCGATGCGCGGGTTGTCCCAGGCCCTATCCGGCCCATCCTCGTCCTTCCAGGCGAAGACCTCGATGAACACGTCGGAATCCTGTGAATCACGCATCAGAAAGGCAGGCTGCTCCGTCGTGAAGCCCTCCTCGCGCAGCACGTTCCAGTGGTCGGCCAGCAATGCGGCTAGCTGCTCGGAGTGGCCCGCGAGGGCGTAATACTCGGTGATGACTGGCATCGGCATAACAGGTTCCCCTGAGTTGAACGCGATTGGTGAGTTGATAATGGTCGTGGAGTGAGTCAGTTCATGGTGTTAAAAGCAAATCCCAAACCACCACCCACCGACGAGGGCGAACAGCCGCTCGCGGGGAGCGTCAAGCCCTACCAGCAGCACCTGGCCGTCTGCACGGGCGGGCCGCCGGAACTGTGGGCGGCGCGGGTGGAGGAGATGCAGGGATTGTTACGCGCGCTATCGCTGGCCCTGGAGGCGCGCGGCTTGAACAAGCGCATCAAGCTGACCGCCTGCGATACGCCGAGCACCGGGGCCGAAGGCTTCGACATCTTCCTGATGCCCGACATGCTCGTCCTGCCGGAAATTACCGTAGACAAAGTAGATAGGCTGGTGAACGCGCTGCAACGCCAATTCGAGCAGGGTTTACCCTTTGACGTGGAGCCAATGTCGGGCGGCGACCACCTTTTCGTCTGCGTCCACGCGAACCGGGACGCGCGTTGCGGCGAGTGGGGGCTGCTCCTCTACGAGGCTCTAACTCGCGAGGTGGCGGCGCAGGGCGCGATTGCCCACCTGCACCGCACCAGCCACATCGGCGGGCACGCCTTCGCCGCCACCTGCATCGTCTACCCGCAGGGTATCTGGTACGGCAACCTGCGCCCGAACGATGCGGCGCGGCTCGTTGACCAGCACCTCAACCGGGAACGACTCTTGCCGGAGCACTACCGAGGCCGCCTCGGTGCCTCCTCCTGTCAGCAGGTGGCCGAGGCTCAGGCGGCGCGCGTCCTCATCAAAGCCTACCCCGATTACGAGAGCCTGACGGTGCAGGTGGAGGAGGTGAAGGGGCAAGCGACAGCCACCGCCCGCGCGATGGTGCCCGGCGCGGGCGGCTACGTGACCATCTCGGCAGCCTTCAGGCTCTCCTGCCCCGTCGTCTGGTGGACCGCCGACGACGAACCAATCTTTGCGGCGGGATGAGGGATGAGGGATAGGGGATATGGGATGTGGGATACGGCTAACGGATTCTCACCACAAAGACACACCAACAGTAGGCGCTTTAGGCGAAGAACACAGAGAACGGCCACAAAGCGTGATTTCATTCTTCAAAAATCCCTTTGCGTCTTTGCGTCTTTGCGTTATGCCGTAATCCGTTAGCGGTCGTCAGTCGTCGGTCGTCGGTCGTCAGCCGTCAGTAACATCGTGCAGGAGGAACCGTGCAAGAGGCTATCGCGGCGTTGAAGGCAGGGAACCGGGCGCGGGCGTTCACCCTACTGCGCCAGCATCTCGTCGCCAACCCCAGAGACGCCAACGGCTGGCTCTGGATGAGCGAGGTCGCCCCGGAATTGCGGCACCAGATTGACGCCCTGCAACGGGTGCTGCTCCTCGCGCCCGACCACCCCCACGCGGGGGCCATCCGCGAGCGCCTGCGCGAGTTGAACGCCAGCACGCGGCCCCAGCCCGCCATGCTCGACGCTCCGCCTCCCGCACCCGCGAAAGAGACGAGTCCTCCGCTTGCCGAACCCGCGCCCTCCCTAAACGATATAGACGCCCTGCTGGCACGCATCCGGGGCGAGATTTCCACGCAGAACCGCGAGGGTGGTCGGGCCGGGGAGAGGTCCCCCTATTGGTCCGCTACACCTTCCAGTACAGGAGGGCGAAACCGCGAGGGGCAGGAATTCATTGGCTCCACCTCGGACAGCCCCGTTCCCGTCGCGGCGGGGCAGGGTGGAGCACGGCAGAGGCAGCGGCGCGGTGCTTCGGGCACCCGGCAGGAGGAAGACCTCTTCTCGGTGGCGATTAAGCCACGTACCACGACGGAGAATAGATACTGGCAGAGGGGAGCCACGCAAGCAGCGGAAAACGAGGCCCCAGCGCGGCAGGGCGGGCCTGTGCCGCGCTGGGTCTGGGGCGCGATTCTCTTCCTGCTTCTGGTTCTGGCCGCAATCGTGTACGTCGTCCTCTCCGCCAGCCAAACCTTCTTCTAGGCTCATCGCGTGACAGAGATTGTCGTCTTCGGCGCAACCGGATTCACGGGCACCCTCATCGTAGAGCGGATGCGCGCATTGGGCTTGCCCTTCACCATAGCGGGGCGCGACGCCGCGAAGCTGCACGCCTTGAGCGAACGGCTGGGTAACGTCCCCACCATCACCGCCAACGCCGAGGAGCCGCGCACCCTCAACGCCCTCATGGAAGGGACGCGCGTGCTCGTCAACTGCGTCGGTCCCTTTCTGCGCTATGGCGAGCCAGTAGTCAACGCGGCAGTCGAAAACGGCGTCCACTACCTCGACACGACAGGCGAGCAGACCTACATGAAGCGCATCCTCAACCGCTACGACGGGGTGGCGCTGCGAAACGATGTGACCATCCTCAATGCGATGGCCTTCGAGTACGCCGTCGGGGACTGGCTCGCGGCGCTGGCGGCGGAACGGCTGGGGCCGGGCGGGATGATCGACTCCATCAGCGTCGGATACTCCCTTTCGGGCGGCGCGGCAAGCAAGGGTACCGCGCTGAGTATCTTCGAGATGGTCGGCGAGCAGGGGTGGAGCTACGAGGGAGGACGCTGGCGGCGGCGTCCTAGCGGCTGGACGAGCCGCGCGCTCCGCTTCCCGCACGGCGAGCGCAGGGTGACGTGGATGCCCTTCGGGGAAACGCTGATGGTGCCCCGCCACGAGCGCGTGCAGACCGTGCTGACCTACTACCACCTACCTGGTCCCCTGAAGCGTACCCTGCCGCTCGCCACGCGGGCCGGGCCACTGGTGCGCGGCGCGCTCCGTCCGCTCGTCAACCGCGTAGTCGCGCGGAGAAGCGCGGGGCCGACACCCGACGAGCGGGAGCAAATGCGGTTCACCCTCGTCGCCGAAGCCTTGCGCGGCGCAGAGGTGGCAACCGCCTCCACCATTGGCTCGGACCCCTACGGCGTCACCGCCCGAATCGCCACGCTCGGCGCGGCCCTCCTGCTGGCAGGCCCCGTGCAGCGCGGCGTCCGCGCCCCCGCGCACCTGCCCCTCTCGCCCGCCAACGCCCTGAAACAGATAGGGGTCGAACGGGTGATTTGAGGTTCGCCGTTAGCAGTCGTCGATCGTCGATCATCGCCTTCTGCCCGATGGTCATTCGGAAGGCGGCGGCGTCGCGGTCGCTTCGCCCCGCGCCTCGTGCTTCGCCGACATATCAACCGTCCAGCCCTTGAACGACTGCCCCGCGATAGAGAGGTAGTCGCGGTCCAGCCAGGGCTTTGTGAGCACGAGCACCGTCTGGTGATAGATGGGGGCAATCATCGCCTCGTCCACAATCAAGGTCTGCTCGGCCTGCGCGTACAGGTCGCGGCGCAGTTCCGGGTCCTGCTCGCTGGAAGCCTGAGCCGTCAGTTCGTCAAGCCGCCCCGGTATGCGCCGCGTGCTGTTCTCGCCGGGCACAATTGTGACACGATCCGCGAAGCGGCTCCCCACCATGCGCGGGGCACCGCCGGACTGATTCAACGCGAAGACCTCCGAGAGCCAGTTGTGCTCGTCCGGGTAATCGGCGCACCAACTCAGTACCCAGACATGAGGCGCTTCGTTGAGGGGTACGGTGCCATCAATGGCAGCCTCATATCCCTCTTCAGCCTGCTCGACAACCGTTACCTGGATGCCCAGGTCGCGGCTCCACCCACTCGACACCGCCGCCGCGATGGCCGCGTGTGGCTCTCCGGCAGGGGCCATCAGAGTGATAGGCGGGAATCCCGCTCCGCCTGGGTAGCCCGCCGCGACCATTAGCTCCTGCGCGGCCCTGACATCGGTCTCGATGCCCTGCGTCTCCCCCGGCGGGACGCCAAAGGTGCCCGGCGGCGCGAAATGATAAGCGGGCGTGTGCATCTGCCCCAGAACCTGCCCCGTGATGTACGGGCGGTCTATCGCCAGCGAGAGCGCCCGGCGGACGCGGGCGTTGTCCAGCGGAGGCTTGTCGAGGGTAAAGCCGTAGGCGTAGGTGCAGGGGTCGGGGGCCTGCGCCAGTTGGCCGCGCAGCGCCTCGTCCGCCAGCACCCACTCCGCTATCTCCGGCGGAACCCGCATCGAGTCCAGGCCGTTCTGCTGGTAGAGCGTCAGCGCAGTCGTCGGGTCCGGCGCGATGGTTCCGTTCACCCGCACGAGGCTCACCGACGCCGCGTCGTAGTAGACCGGGTTACGGTCCAGAGTCAGCCGCTCGCCGGGCCGCCACTCCGCCAGCAGGTACGCGCCATTCGTGATGAGGTTCTGAGGCTCCGTCCAGGTGGTGCCATAGGAGTCAACGGCGGCGGCGGGCACGGGAAAGGCAACGGGCATCCCCAGAATCGCCGGGAAATGGGCGGCGGGCTGCACGAGCATGAACTCGACGGTGAAGCGGTCAATGGCGCGGACAGCGATGCTGTCCAGGTCGGGAATACCCACCGCCGTGTACGCCTCCTCGCAGCCACTAATGATGAACAGCAGATAGGCCGAGGGGGAGGCAGTCTCCGGCGCGCAGGCCCGCTTGATAGAGTAGACCACATCTTCCGCCAGCACTTCGCCCTGCGGTTCGCCGCGCTGGTTGACCCACAGCGCCATGCCCTCGCGCAGCCGGAAGGTATAAGTGAAGCCGTTCTGACTCACGTCCCAGGCGACGGCGAGGCCCGGCACCACCTCTGCTGTCGCCGGGTCAAAGGCGGTCAGGCCATCGAACAGTTGCCTGACGACGTTGAGCGAGGCTGTATCTATAGCGAGCGCGGGGTCGAGCGTCGTGGGGTCGGAGACAAAGTTGTAATCGAGCACCATCGGCTCCGCGACCACTTCCGGGGCCTCGGCGGTGTCGCGGCAGGCAGTCACGGCCAGTATCAGGATGAGAAAGACGAGGCGACGGGCAAGGTGGCGCATAAGGATGGCGGAGGCGTCGGACCCTTTCTTGACGGTTCCAATCATGTTCTGCCGCTTGCGGCAAGCGAATGATTGTAAGGAGCGCGGGCCGAACGCAAAATCGGGGAGGGAATCGGGGCGAAGCGAGACTTGCCGGATAAAAGAAGAAAGCGGGAGACCCGCTTTCTTGTGAGACGGCTTTGACTTGTTTTCCAGTGTCGGAGTTGCTACTGCGCCTCGATGGAACGGCTCATCTGGGCGGGGGCAATGATGACCTCGTCAGGCTCATCGCGCTCTTCCGCCTCGACTGCCTCTGTCGGCGGCGCATCGGGAATCTGCTCGCCTTCAGGGAGCGGCCTGGGCCGCATAGGCACCACGAGGTCGTAGGTTTGGGGCTGGATGGGCGCTTCCTGGTTCATCCAGTAGTAGGCGGGCTGGAGCAGCACGAGAACGAGCATGGCGACGATGAGCGCGCTCTGCGTCACAGGAACGTAGAGCAGCGAGAGCCATTCCCGCAGGCGCGGGTAGCGCGGCTGTTGGCGAACGAGTTCCCGCGTGATTCCAGCCCACACCTTCTTCGAGGGGGCCGGACCCATGCGGTTCCGCAGCGTCTCCGTTATCAGTTCATCGAGGGGGTCGTAGGTATCACGAGGTTCCATAAGCCACCAGATGCGCCACGCGGCGGTCTTCGTACAGGACGCGGCGTAGCAGTTGCCGCGCATAGAAGAGTCGTGACTTCACGGTGCCTGTCGGCACTTCCAGCCGTTCCGAAATCTCTCCCAGAGAGAGTTCCTGAAGGTAATACAGGATGATGACGAGCCGGTATTTGTCGTCGAGCGAGGCGATAGCGTCCCACACCGCCTGCTGGAGTTCCGCGTTCTCGGCCAGACGGTCAGGCGCGAGCCGCGACGAGGCGAGGATGTTCGCCATCACCTCCAGGCCGGGCAAGAGCGGATTGCGACGGCTCACGCGGCTGTACGAGAGATTGAGCGCGATGCGGTGCAGCCAGGGGGCCAGCGAGTCAACGGACTGGTCCACCCGATGCAGGTTGCGGTAGGCCCGCACAAAACACTCTTGCAGCAAATCCTCGGAGGCGGCGCGGTCGCGCACGACAGCCTGGATGGAGCGAAAGACGCTATCGGCGTAGCGCTCGTACAGCGCCTCGAAAGCGTTGAGGTCGCCGCTTAACGCTTGTTTAACCAACAGGCAGTCGGAAGGCGTATTCATTGAATATTCCGCGCGGGTAGCGTTTTATTTGATGTATATACAACCCATCGGCGTATATGGTTCAACTCTGCCGCATCCCCGCGCGGAGTGGGTAGAGAGCTAGAGCGTGCAAGCGGAGAGAGCAGGTGGGGAGCACGAAGCCCGGCTCCCCACCATTGTAGTCTAAGCAGGGGCCGGACGCCAACGAAGGTCCGGCTGTCGGGCGGCGCGTGCCTCGTCGAGGCGCGTAATGGGCGTGGTGTGCGGCGCGGTCGTCACCAACTCCGGGCGCTCTTCCGCCTCCTGCGCTATCGTCTTCATCACCTCGATGAAGCGGTCAAGCGTGCGCTTCGATTCGGTCTCCGTCGGCTCGATGAGCATGCACTCGTCCACCGTCAAGGGGAAGTAGACCGTCGGCGCGTGGATGCCGTAGTCGAGCAGCCGCTTGGCAACGTCCAGCGTGCGAACAGGGTGGTCCAGCCCGCTCGTCTTCTCCTTGAGCCATTTCGAGGTGAAGATGACCTCGTGCTTGCAGGTGCGGTCAATGGGCAAGTGGTAGACGCCGCGCAGCCCCTCCTTGAGGTAGTTCGCGTTGAGCACGGCGGTGCGGCTCATATCCATCAGGCCATCCTTGCCCAGCAGCCGCATGTAGACGAAGGCGCGCACGGAGTTGTTGAAGTTCCCGTAGAAGGCGCGAACGCGCCCGATGCTCTCCGGGCGGTCATAGTCGAAGAAGAAGCTGCCATCCTCGGCCCGCGCCACGAGCGGAACGGGCAGGAAGCGGGCCAAATCCTCGCGCACGGCCAGCGCCCCCGCGCCCGGCCCGCCGCCCCCGTGCGGCACGCTCATCGTCTTGTGAAGGTTATAATGAAGGATGTCCATGCCCATGTCACCAGGGCGCGCGATGCCGACCATCGCGTTCATGTTGGCCCCGTCCATGTAGATGAGGCCGCCCTTGCTGTGGACTATCTCGGCGATTTCGAGGATGTTCTCCTCAAAGACGCCCAGCGTGGAGGGGTTGGTAATCATCAGCCCCGCCACCTCTTCGGTCATCATCTCGCGCAGGGCCTGGATGTCCACGTTACCGTTGTTGTCGGTGGGAAGCTCCCGCGTATCGTAGCCGACCATCGCCGCCGTCGCGGGGTTGGTGCCGTGCGCGGAATCGGGGACGAGGATGGTCTGGCGTGGGCGTCCCTGCGCCTCGTGGTAGGCGCGCATGATGAGCGCGCCCGTCAACTCGCCATGCGCGCCCGCGCTCGGCTGAAGGGTGACGGCGGGCAGCCCCGCGATTTCACCGAGCCACGTCTGCAACTCCCACAGCAGTTCCAGCGCGCCCTGAATCGTGGCAGGGTCCTGGTAGGGGTGCAGGTCTTGAAAGCCGGGGTAGGCGGCGATGGCGTCGTTAATCTTGGGGTTGTACTTCATCGTGCAGGAGCCGAGCGGGTAGAAGCCAATGTCTATTGCGAAGTTCTTCTGCGAGAGGCGCGTGAAGTGGCGCACCATCTCCAACTCGGAGACTTCGGGCAGGTTCAGGTCGTCCCGCAGCATCCCGGCGGGCAGGTCGCTTTCCGGCACGTCCAGTTCAGGGAACTCGACGCCGTGCCGCCCCGGCTCGCTCCGCTCGAAAATCAGTCCCGCGTCCGCTATAAATCCGCTCATCGAACCATCTCCATTTCACCGCGCAGCGCCGTCACCAGCGCGTCTATCTCACTCCTGCTATTCATCTCGGTGGCGGTGAGCAGCCAGGCGTTGCCCAATTCCGGGAAATCCCGGCTGAGGTCGTAGCCGCCAATGATGCCGTGCTCCTCCCACAAACGCTGGTTGAGTTGCGCCACCGGCACCGGCGCGCGGATGGCGAACTCGCGGAAGAATGGCGTGGAGAAGAGCAGTTCATACCCGTCCAGTTTGGCAAGCTCGTTGGCGAGGTAGTGGCTGCGCTGGTAGCAGAGGTTCCCCACCTGCCGCACGCCGCTCTTGCCCACTGCCGTCAGGTACATCGTCACCGCCGTTGCCACCAGTGCCTCGTTCGTGCAGATGTTGGAGGTCGCTTTCTCGCGGCGAATGTGCTGCTCGCGCGCCTGGAGCGTGAGGACATAGCCCGTCCGCCCCTCGGTATCTACGGTGCGCCCGCAGACGCGGCCCGGCATCTGGCGAAGGTACTTCTCCGACGTGGCGAAGAAGCCGACGTAGGGGCCGCCGAGCCAGATGGGAATACCGAGCGGCTGCCCCTCGCCCGTCACGATGTCGGCACCGAGTTCGCCGGGCGACTTGAGGAGCGTGAGGGCGATGGGGTCGGCGCTGACGCAGAGGAGCGCGCCCGCAGCGTGAGCAATCTCCCCGATGGCCCTCACATCCTCGATGGAGCCGAAGAAGTTAGGGTACTGGATGAGCACGGCGGCGGTATTGCCGTCCACCGCGCCGCGAATCGCGTCGAGTGAGGTCGTGCCCGTTGCCGGGTCAATGTCCAGGTAAAGCTCCTCGATGTCCAGCCCGTGATTGTAAGTTTCGAGGACGTGGCGGTATTCGGGGTGGATGCCGTTCGATATAACCAGCTTGTTGCGCTTGCCCCGGCCAACGCGCACGGCCATCAGCGCCGCCTCCGCGAGGGCAGTGGAGCCGTCGTACATCGAGGCATTGGCAACGTCCATGCCCGTCAACTCGGCCATCATCGTCTGGAACTCATAGATAATTTGCAGCGTCCCCTGCGCCACTTCCGGCTGATATGGCGTGTAGGCGGTGTAGATTTCGCCCCGGAAGAGGAGGTGGGGAACGACGGCGGGGGTGTAATGATAGTATGCCCCCGCGCCCAGAAAGCAGGGGTGCTGGGAGAGCGTGGCGTTCTTCGCGGCCATCCGCCCGAAATAGCGCCGCGCCTCTATCTCGCTGATGCCTGGGGGCAGGTCCAGGTCGGGAAAGCGCACCGCTTCGGGAACGTCGTGGAAGAGATCTTCGACCCGTTCCACCCCGATAGCCGCGAGCATCTCCCGGCGGTCTTCTTCAGTATGGGGAGTCCACTTCATCTGCTATCTCCGTCTCTATCAGGCATGTGAAGGCAGGGGCACGGCATGCCGCGCCCCTGCCGCTCGTTCCGTCAGGACTGCTTCGTCACTTTCATCGTCTAAGTGTGCTTCCTTGCACAAAGAATTCAAAACGCTGGGCTACGATTCTATCATCTGCTGGTAGGCCGAGGCATCCAGCAACTTGTCGGCCTCGCTCTCGTCGCTGGCGCGAATCTTCACCATCCACGCCTCGCCGTAGGGGTCCGTGTTGACGACTTCGGGCGTGTCGAAGAGGGGAGTGTTCACCTCGACAATCTCGCCACTGATGGGAGCATAGAGGTCGCTGGCAGCCTTGACCGACTCGACCACGCCGAACGGCCTCCCCTCCTTTATCGTCTCCCCGACCTCTTTAAGCTCGATGTACACCACGTCCCCCAGCGTGTCCTGGGCATAATGCGTGATGCCGACGACGTAGAGGTCGCCGTCGCGCCGGACCCACTCGTGCTCTGCGGTGTATTTCAGGTCTGCCGGAACGTTCGCCATGAGAACTCCTCTTCGGGATGCGAGATTCGGGATACGAGATGTGGGATATGGGATAACAGCCAGGAAAACGGTGCCTGAACGTTGCTCAGAGCTAGAAGGAAACGAGGACTTCCTCTGTCCTCATCCTTCATCCTTCATTCTTTTGTAGAAGGGCCGCTTGACGATTTCGGCGGGAATGTTGCGCCCGCGCACGTTGACGTAGACGCTGCTGCCCACTTTGCTCTGATTTGCGTCCACGAGCGCCTGCGCGATGGCGTAGCCCAGATAGGGAGCCTGAGAGCCGCTCGTGACGTGGCCGATGCGGTTCCCATCGGCGTCCAGAACCTCGTATCCCTCGCGGGCGATGCCGCGATCCTGAAGTTTGAGCATGACGAGCTTGCGGTCAGGGCCTCGCTCGCGCAGTTCGCGCTGCCGCGCCGCGCCGATGTAGTCCCCCTCCTTCGCCACGAAGAAGCCCAACCCCGCCTCGATGGGCGAGATTTCCTCGTTCAACTCGTGCCCATACAAAGGCATGGAGGCTTCCAGGCGCAGGGTGTCCCGCGCGCCCAGCCCGGCAGGGCGAAGGCCATACGCCGCGCCCGCCTCCATCACGCGGTCCCACAGCGCGGGCGCGTCCTCGCCCCGGATGAAAATCTCGAAACCATCTTCGCCCGTGTAGCCCGTGCGCGCGATGATGACCTCGCTACCATCTATCGTGGCTCTCGTGACGCCGTAGTAGGGCATCCCGCTCACGTCCACGTCGGCCAGGTCGTTGACCAGCGCCTCCGCCTTTGGCCCCTGAATGGCGAGGAGGCCGTACACGTCGCTCAGGTTCTCGACGGTCACGCCCTCAAAGTCGGCGGCGACACTGGAAACGTGCGCCCAATCCTTCTCGATGTTGCTCGAATTGACGACCATCAGCGCCTCGTCATCGTCCAGGCGATAGACGATGATGTCGTCAATCGTGCCGCCCTGCGGGTTGAGGAGCATCGAGTATTGAGCGCGGCCAACGTCCAGCCGCGTCGCATCGTTAGCGCAGAGATAGTTGATGAACTCGACGAGGCGCGGCCCACGAATCTCGAACTCGCCCATGTGGCTCACATCAAAGAGGCCAGCATTCGTTCGCACCGCCTTGTGCTCCTCGACGATGCCACTGTACTGGACGGGCATCGCCCACCCGCCGAAGTCCACCATGCGCGCCCCAAGTTCCTGGTGCTTCTCGTGAAGTGGCGTGCGCCTCAAGTTGTTCATGCCTCTCGCTCCTCTATCACTTCGTCACTCAGAAAAAGAGGCCGCAGCAGCCGCCTCTCTTCGTGCCCTCATTGGCGCAGCTTTGCTCTTCCGGCTCGGCGGGCGCATTGTAGCCCCGCCTTCTCACAGCGTCAACACAGGGAGCCGCATACCGAGAGCTGTGTCAAAGTCGGATGGGGGAAGGAGGAACGGGAGCGAGAAGGGGCGGGAGGGCACAGAGGCCAGTATAGGCCAGTAACGGCCAGTACTGGCGAGCGATAGAGGCCAGTATTGTGGTAAGTAGATGCCTTGTAACTGTTGAGTACATTACAAGACGTGCGACTTTGACACAACCCTACCGCATACTGCAACGACGCACTTCCAGGAACGTACCCTCATCCCACATCCTGCCGTTATCCCATATCCCACATCTCGTATCCCGTATCACATCTCGTTTTCGAGGTATGCTGCCGCCCACAGGAGACCCGCGACGGTTTTCAGGTCTTGAATCTTACCCTTGCGAACCTCTTCCAGCGCCAGCGTGAAGGGTATCGTGCGAATGTGGAGGTCTTCCGTGTCGTCGGGGTCATCACCCACGTAACGACCATCGCGGGCGAGGAAGAGCGTTAGCTGCTCATCCGTATAACCCGGCGACGCGTAGAATGTGCCCAGTTCGGCCCACTCGTCAGCTTCATAACCTGTCTCTTCCCGCAATTCGCGCTTCGCCGATTCGAGGGGCGTCTCGCCCTCATCTATCATGCCCGCCACGATTTCGAGAAGTTCCTTCTCGGCAGGCACCCGGAACTGTTGAATCAGCATCACCTCGACTCCCTGCGGCACCTCGTCGCCGCGCTGCCGCAGCATCACGATGCAGACGCCGGGCGTGCGGCGAACGACCTCCCGTTCACTCGTGCTTCCATCGCTCAGGGCGACGTTCACCGCGTCCACCTGAACCATCTTCCCATCATATACGCGCTTGCTATCGAGGATTTCTTCCATCGCTCTTCCTTCAATGAGTCGCAGAACAACCTACCGACCCGTCGCAGAGAGCAACTTTCGGTCCAAACAGAACGGGCGGACCATCAGGTCCGCCCGCGTGTCAGCACTCTTCAGTCGTTTACTGGGTAGGAATGACGAGGCGCTGGCCGGGATAAATCAAGGTGTTAACGAGGCCATTCGCCGCCATGATAGCTTCCGGCGTCGTGTTGTACTGCCGCGCGATAGCCAGCAGCCACTCGCCGCCACGCACCTCGTGGATGACCGTGCCGGGGGCCGTTCCGGGAGCCGGGGCGCTGGCGCTCTGCGCGGGCACCGTCAGCACCTGCCCCTCGTAAATCAGGTTGTCCGCGAGGTTGTTCCGCGCGCGCAAATCTTCTACGGTCGTGCTGAAACTCGCCGCGATGGCGTAGAGCGTATCCCCCGCGCGCACGGTGTAGGTCGTCTCGGCAGGCGGTGCCGGAGCCGCCTCCGCTGGCTGCGCTGCCGCGTCTGCCGCCGCCACATCCCCGGACGTGGGCGTCGCTTCGGCCTGCGGCTCGGTGACGGCCACTGTCGTCGTTTGCGGCTCGGTCGTTGTCACGGCCTCGCCAGTGGCCTCCCCCTCTGCCGGGGCGCTTTCCGGCGCGGGATAGGCAGCCTCGCCCTCGGCACCCTCGTCCTCAGCACCCTCAACAGCTTCAGCACTATCAGCCCCCAGGCTTCCATCGCTAGAAACACCGTTATCCACGCCCTCAGCAGTTGGGCTGCCCTCGACCGCGATGACGCCTTCTCCCTCACCGATGACAACCTCGCCTCCGGTGGGCGTCGGCTCACCTGAAGGGTCTGCCAGTGCATCTTCCTGACCCTGCGTACAGCCTACAAGTACCAGCGACAGCACTATGACCAACAAAAACCACACACGCGACATGCGGGCCATTGTTCCTCCTCCTCCGCTCGTTTTATCTGTTGCCATCATATCACACACCAAGTGAGCGCGTCAACGAGTTTTGATGAAGATTCTGTAATTATATTGATTAAAAACTGTTCAGAAATCGGCGTATTCCAGGAGTATAGAGATAAATTTGCTACTATTACGTATAAAGAGAATCATAATCGTGCTGTACGAAGCAGTTGTAAGCAGGCGCGCTCCGACGAACCCGCAACTATGTAATGCGTCTATCTAACGTGTTTGAGTGGAGGCTTAGAAGTTGAGGGAGCGGAGGAGATGTGAGAGTACGGGGTCCAGCGTCTGGGGCGCGAGGCCAATCCAGACGGAGAGGGCTACGAGCACGGCCAGGAAGGAGGTGGCGAGGAACGGCTCGCTCTCGACGCGGGCCAATTGCACCTCCGTCATGGGGCTGGTCATCACCGCGAAGGCGCGCACGAAACCGATGAGGCCGAGCACCGCCGCCGCCACCAGCACCCAGGCCCAGCCGCTCCCCTCCTGAACCAGCAGGCGCAGGACGGCCCAGTGGCCGGGGAAACCCGCCGTCAACGGCACGCCCAGCATCGCCATGCCCCCGACGGCAAAAGCGAGCATGGAGAGCGGCAGCCGCGCACCCACGCCGAGCAGGTCGTCAAAGTCGAGGGTCGTTGCCCGATGCCGAATCGTCGCGAGGGCACCGCCCGCCAGCAGCAGGCTCAACAGGCGGCTTCCGGTGGTCAGCAGCGCCGCCAGCACCCCGCCGCGCGTGCCGAAGCTGAGGCCGAGCAGAACGTAGCCTAGGTCGGCCAGCACGACGTAGGCCCACAGGCGGCCCAGGTGCCGCTCCGTCACCGCCAGCACGCCGCCCCCAATCGCCAGCAGCAGCCCCCCCGCGAAGAGCAGGCGCTGCACCTGCGCGTCCCCCGCCAGCCACTCGTACCGCGCCAGGAGGTCCAGCAGCAGCACGAGGTAGCTGCCGCCCATCCCCGCGATGAGCCACGCCGCGATGAGCGGCGGGCCATCCTC
>DASVVH010000538.1:0-7217 GCA_036386615.1 Ardenticatenaceae bacterium | reverse complement strand
GCACGGCGACGCGGACGGTGACGCCCGACAGTGCCGCCTCGCCCACCGTGACCGCCACCGCAACATCGGGCACGGGTGGTGAGCGGAATCTCTATCTGCCTCTCATCCAACGATCGCCCTGATGGGCGTTGCCTTATCCAGACACAACAACCTCTCAATCAAGCATGAAGAACGGTGGGTCTTAACCCGCCGTTCTTCACATCTCACATCTCAAATTTATACCCCACCCCTCGCACCGTCACCAGCCAGCGCGGGTTCGCCGGGTCCTCCTCCACTTTCTCCCGCAGGTGGCGAATGTGAACGTCCACCGTCCGGTCACTGCCGATGTCGCTCTCGTAGCCCCACACCGCCTCGATTAGCTCGTCCCGCGTGAAGGGGCGCTCCGGGTGCCGCGCCAAGTGGCTCAACAGCCGGAACTCCGTCGCCGTCAGGTCCACGAGTTGCCCGCGCCGCCGCAGTTGCAGCCGTTCAAGGTCCAACTCCACCTCCCCGAACGTCAAGCGCTCTCGTTCCCCTGACGATAGCTCCCCGAACGCCCGGCGCAATTGTGCCCGGATGCGCGAGATGACCTCGCGCAGGCTGTACGGCTTCACCACGTAATCGTCCGCGCCCAGTTCCAGCCCCAGCACCTTGCCCACACCACAAAAAGTTCAAATGTGGGGGAATGTGGGGTGTGTGAGAGTTTCGGCACGCAGACGGGCCGATGCGCGTGTGTCAGTCATCCGCGCCGCCGTGCTCGTCTCAGTTGTCGCTTTGTCATTCGCGCCGTCCTATGATACAAACCCCTGCTTAGTCCGTATTCAATACATGATGCGGCTCCTGCTCGCAGTAGTCTCTAGCGCCACTTTAGTAAGCTTGAAGGAGTTCCAGTGCCTGGATATACCATACCACGCCGCCTCTTTGCGGCGCTCGCTGTCTCCCTGCTGATGGTGCTTGTGCTGATTGGGACTGCCCTGGCCCACGAGCACCGCGAAGTTGGTCCTTACGAGTTTACCGTTGGCTGGGCGAACGAGCCTGCGCTGGTCAACCAACCTAACGGGCTGGACCTGCGCGTCGCCAGGGTAGCCGACGAGGGCGAGGCTGCCGAAGAGGAAGAGGAGCATACCGAGGGGGCAGGCGCGGAGGACGCTCACGAGGGCGCGCAGCCTGTCGAAGGGCTGGAGACGAGCTTGCAGGCCGAGATTATCTACGGCGATCAGACGATGGCGATGGAACTGCGGGCCGTCTTCGGGCAGCCGGGCGCGTATACCGCCGATGTGATTCCGACAGTCCCCGGCAGCTATATCTTCCGCGTCTTCGGGGAGGTCGAGGGGACGCAGGTGGACGAGCAGTTCAACTCCGCCGATGGCGAGTTCTCGGACGTTGAGGCGCTGGACGCGCTTCAGTTCCCGCAGTCCGCTAACGCTCAGGCAGAGGGGGCGCTGGTTGCCTCCGCGCAGGATGTGAGTAACGCGCGGCTCTTCGGCATCGCGGGCCTCGTCGTCGGGGCGCTGGGCCTGCTGCTGGGCCTGCTGGCGCTGGTTCGCCGCTAGAACAGGAAGGGCAATGAGGAGGAGATTTCAGTGGATGGCGGTGGCCCTGTGCCTGCTGCTGGTGGCAACCGCTACGCAGGTCTTGGCGCACGCCAATCTCCTACAGGCCGAGCCTCAGCCGAACTCGGTTATTATGGAGCCGCCCACCCAGATTATCCTGAGCTTTACGGAGGCGCTGGAACCGTCGAGCAGCAGTATCGAACTGCTGGATGGTTCGGGGCAACCCGTCAATACCCCCGGCCCGGCAACTGTAGACCCGGCGCACGAGGCGGTGATGTCGCTGCAACTGCCGCCGCTGGAAGATGGAGTCTACACCGTCTCGTGGCGGGCGCTCTCGGCGGTGGACGGGCACCTGACGCGCGGCGTCTACGGCTTCATCGTCGGAGAGGCGACTGCCGAGGCACAGGCCGCGCTGGCCGAAGCAGGCGGAGGTCAGGCCAGCCCCGGCACCTTTGGCGAGGCGTCGCCTCTCGGCGTCCTGGCCCGAATGCTGACGCTGGTCGGCGGGGCGCTGCTCGTCGGCGGCTTCGCGCTGCACCTCATCTTGTGGAGTCCGCTCCGTGCCGCGCTAGGGTTGGACGAACGGGCGGGCGATCCGGCTCTCGCGCGCCTACTCGCTACCGGGCTGGCGCTGGGCACGGCGGGCACAGTGCTGCTCCTTGTGGCGCAGATTGTGGTGCTCGGCTCGCTGGGCGCGCTCAACGCCTTTCTGCACAGTAGCTCGTTCGGCGTCCTCCTCGTGGCTCGCTTCGGGCTGCTCGCCATTCTGGACGAGGTTTCCCGCCGCGCCGTTTCCAAAGGCGGGCGCTTCCCCCTGGTTCAGGGGCTACTCTTCGGTGTCGCGTTCCTGGCGACGCTCTCTATCTGGAGCCACAGCGCCGCCGTCGAGTCGTTACGCGCCGCCGCGCTGCTCAACGACTGGCTGCACCTCGTCGCGGCGAGTGTGTGGATTGGCGGCCTTGCCCACTTCTTCTTCGTCAGCCTCCCCGCCGTGCGGGCGCTGCCGCCCGACAGCCGGGGTGCCGCCCTCGCCATGCTCATTCGGCGCTTCTCTCCCATCGGCATCTGCGCGGTGGCAGTGCTCGCCGTGACGGGCCTCTACAGTGGCTGGCTTCATGTCGGTTCGGTGGAGGCGCTACGCACCACCGCCTACGGGCAGACACTACTCGCCAAGCTGGCGCTGAGTGTCCCACTGGTCCTTCTGGCGGCGGCGAACCTGCTGTACTGGCGGCGCACCGTCGTGGCTAGCCTACCGAGGCAGGGCGGCTTCGTCCGCACACTGGGCGCGGAGACGTTGTTCGGCTTTCTGGTGCTCGCCGTTGTAGGGTTGCTGACCACGTTAAGCCCGGCGCGCGGCGTCGTGGAGGCGCGGCAGAGCCAGATGCTCGTGCTGCGGCAACCCGCCGGGCCGCTCCAGGCAACGCTGCAAATCAGCCCGCCGCGCCTCGGCCCGGCGCGGTACGAGGTGATGTTGCGCGGGCCGGATGGCGCTCCCTATGACATCGCCCGGCGGGTTCGCCTTCAGTTTGCCGCGCCCGACGCGGGGCTGGGGATTGGCGACACGCTGGTGGAGCCGCAGGGCGAGGGCCGCTACGTGGTGGAGGGAGCCTTCATCACGCTGCCCGGCCCCTGGCAGGTGGAGCTTCAGGTGCAGCGCCCGGACGGCTTTGATGCCTTCACCACCTTCGACCTCGTCGCCTCGGATACGATTCGCCCCGCGCGTGTGGAACGAACGGTGGACGTTGCGGGCCTGCTCAATTGGGCGCTCATCGGCACGGGCATCGCGCTGGCGCTCTTCGCCTTCTGGATGCGCCTGCAACGGGAGGACTTCGCGGCGGCTCCGTTGGTGCTGGGGGCAGGGGTCGTGCTCCTCGCCGTGACGGGGCTGCGCTTCTTCGACCCTCTGGCCTCGACTGCCTCCGCGACTTCGGCGCAAACGCAGAACCCGATTCCCATCACCGAGGCGTCACTCACACGGGGCGAGGCGCTGTACGAGGCGCAGTGCATGGCCTGTCACGGTTCGTCAGGCTTTGGCGATGGACCCAATGCTGCGGGGCTGGACCCGCCCCCTGCGAACCTTCACCTTCACGCGGCGCACCACACGGACGGCGACCTCTTCCGCATCGTGACGGAGGGTGTGCCGGGCACGGCGATGCCCTCCTTTGAGGAGAGGCTTGCCGCCGAGGAGCGCTGGCACGTCATCAACTATCTCGACCGCCTGACGGGCCAGTAGAGACGAAAACCGCGCGGGACAGCCCCGCGCGGCCTCTGAATCCGACTCGCTATTGTCGCCGCGCCACGATGCGCCCGCGCGCCGGGTCGTTCACGGCGAGGACCACCCAGACGGGCGTGGAGGGAGCGAGGCGGGCGTGGCTCAGGCGCACGGCTCCGGCCCGGTGCGTTGTGACCTCGCGCCCATCGTCCAACCGCACGCGGTACAGCCCACGCGGCAGCACCGCTGTAATCTTGCCTGCCTGCCAGTCCTCACCGGGGATGGCAGGAATCAGGTTGAGAGGGTTGTCCATCGGGAGGGGCTAGTGTGCCTGCTCCCGATGCTGCGACTCTCTGCGCGGCTGACCGCAGTGGCCCCTCCCGAAACTCCAGAAGAGCATGGGAATGATTATCCAGAAGAAGGGCCAGGGTCCGGCGAAGGTGCTCATGAATAATATGAAGAGGAGAATAGGGAGCACGGGCGCAAACTGGAAGCCGCGCCGCTCTCTGTGGCGGGCGGGGACGGGGCGCGCGACCTCCTGCCGCGCGGGGCGCTGCTCCTGCTCGGTGAGCCACTGTGCCTCGGCCTTTTCCACGTACTCCCGCGAGATGTCCAGCTCCTCGGCCATCTCCACGAGTTGGTCACGGGAGAAGGTGTCGGTCTGCTCCTTTAGTTGGAGCGCCGACGCCTGCTCCAGAATCCTGCGTACTGCTTCCTCGCTGTATCGCTGTTTCTCCATCGCTGCTACTCCCCTTGCCTGCATATTGTGCCTGTCATCCAGCAACTTCGGGGCCTGAGAGACTGCCCGGCGTGCCCCTGTACCCCTATACGACTGCGCCAACGCGCTGGTTTCAAGTGAGAAGGTTTGACCTCTTCCCAAGTCAGCGGTGGAGGGTTTGGACAGTGCCGGACTCATGGGTTAGGGTCATCGTATCTCCGTCTATCTTTATGTCGAAACTGGCGCTTAATTCGCTGCGGAGTCCTCTTACGTACTCGGATGGTTCGGATGGGGGCGCGGGAAAAGGATACGCCTCTGGGGGTGGCACGGGGTCAGTGGTGCTCGGCGATACGGGATAACCCCTGTCGGGAGACGGTTCGACCACCGTGTAATGGCAATCGCGCTTGAGGAATGAGGGGACGTAGGTGCAAGGCCCAGCACCATCCTCCGGGAACGGGCTGGCCCAGCGGAAGAGGAAGGAGATCGTGTCATTGCCCTGCCATGAGTAATCGCCCATGTTGCCGAAGGGGAACGTGGGTTGCACTATCAAAATTGTTGATGGCTCCTGAAAGCGCAGGGTGAATTCCGCGCCTGTTGATGGGTCTGTTCCGTGCCAATTTCCATTAATGGAGGCGAGGTATTGCCTTGTTCTGGACGCTTCGACCTCAGATATTGGAGAGCTTCCCAGGGATAGCAGGGCCAGGAATAGCAGTGGCACGATTGGCAAAAGTGCCAGTGGCTTCGTTTTGCCGCGCATGACCCGCGCCGCCGTCCATATAAACAGGACGAGCGCGGCATGGAACAGGAGATCAATGATGAAGGATGACGTGTCTACGTCAAGGTAATCGGAACTGTTAATTATGCCGTCACCGCCGGTGGGGGTATCGCCCGTCTGGTCCCGGACAATGGGCAGGGGGAAGCCTGCCTGAGGATAGCAATAGCGGCTTTCATCGCAATATGCGGTTCGGGCATACATGGTTGATGCGATGGTGAGAGCGATTGCGAGCACGATGAGAGCGAGGTATCCAAGGATGGAGTTCGATGATTTCATTTCAATTCCTCCTGTGCGACTGACGACCGACGACCGACGACCAACGACCGACGACCGACGACCGCTAACGGCATGCGGCACGTATCAAGGCAGCCCGGACCCCGAAGGAACGGTGGATGGTAGAGCGGCAGGAGTTATCGTGCAGACCCCCAAATTTCCTCATAATGGAGTGCTTTTGAGTGGGGTCCAGAGGGGAGAGGATGGAAGTTGACCATAAAGATATGTACATTTATTGACGTCGCGAATAAACATGTCATGAGTTGGCAGACTGCAACAGAGACGGAGGGGGCGTGGAGCCTTGGAACTGCCCCACTTTGGTGCCTTACATTGAGGCCGGAACGAGCACGGCTGAAGCGTCGGGTGGGTGACTTTCGAGCAGCTACCGTGCAGCTTTGATGCAGGGGGCGCGACGAGGGGGAGTGGAGAACGGCAACAGACAACGGAATTTTCACCACAGAGGCACGAAGAACACAACCAACGGTAGGCGCTCTAGGCGAGAGCGACATCTTCTCCTCCTTAGCGTATTGATTCGTAAGGTTGACATACAGGTTCATTCAAGTCACCGAGGGAGAGCGAAGCGTGCAAGCGCCCTCCCATACGGGTGTTGCTGGGTGGATTCCTCACGTTCGTTCGGAATGACAAGGCTGTAGCGTGGCATTAGGCGTTGTACTGCTGAGTCGTCTCCGCGTGCTATGCTCGTGAAACAGTACCTTAGCTTCAAGGCGTGGGCTGCGCGGGTTGGCGAGTCTGGAAAAACGTCTGTTTCTACCTAATAAAAGACCTCAAGTGCCAAATTCCTGAGGAATTGGTGGTTGGAGGGGATAACGCCGTGATGAGGGAGCGTTGGTAGGTGCTTTGGTTGGGAGATTGGTGATGCTGTTTGGGACGCAGGTCAGCGGAGCTCGCGTTTGTGGGCCATCTGGCGGTGGAAGCGCCAGCGCTGGAAGGAGCGCTCGTACTCGTCGCCCTGGTTCTTGCTGACGGCCCAGATGTGCGCGGCGACGCCGATACCCCAGGCGAGGAGGGGGTAGATGGCCCAGGAGGGCACGCCGCCGGGGAAGAGGCTCCAGAGAAGGGCGAAGCCCGCGATGCCGATGTACAGGACGAGGTGGAGCCTGAGAAGTTGGCGGCGATAGGCCCGGAAGACTCGCTCTTCTTCTTCGTTCTCGCGCTCATCGAGCCAACGCTGCTCGGTACCCCACCACGTTCGGGATGGGATACTTAGCTCGTGCGTCATCTCGACGAGTTCTTTGGGAGGGCGTTTTTTGGCTCGTTTGCGCTCTTCGGTCCCTGCCATGCGGGTCTCCGGGAATTAAAAATTCAAAATGCAAAATTAAAAATGAACGGCCAACGATGGCTTGGTGTCTGGCAGCGTCAGGAGGTGAGGCTGGGCGGGTTTCCGCGAGTGAGGCGGCGTTGCGAGCGCCACTGCTCCAACTCGCGCTCGAAGGTCTCTCCCTCGGTCTGGTTCATGTACCAGGTGTGCATCGCCAGTCCGATGCCCCAGCCGAGCAAGGGGTAGATGAACCAGAATTCACCGCCCATGATACTGATGATGAAGAGGAAGAGGTTGACGGAGACGTAGGCGACGAGGTGGGCCTTGTAATTCCGGCGGCGGTCGCGGAGGAATGCCTGAATTTCCGCCTGCTCGGCCTCGCGCTCCTCGCGGCCCTCCTGCTCCCGGAGCCACTGCTGCTCGGCTGC
>DASVVH010000537.1:0-10882 GCA_036386615.1 Ardenticatenaceae bacterium | reverse complement strand
GACGGTGCTGGACACCTTCGTCGTCACATCATCTACGAATCCACCAACGCAACCACAACCAACACAGCCACCTAGTCAAGGATGCGATCCCAGTTATCCAACGATCTGCATTCCACCTGGTGCTCCTGACATAGATTGTAGCGACATTCCAGACCGGAACTTTCCCATTCTGCCTCCTGACCCTCACGACCTAGACGGCAATGACCGCGACGGCATTGGGTGTGAGACCCCTTGATGTAGAGAATCAAGTATTCCTGACTGCTTGACCTGAAGAGCGCCCTTCTCCAACGAGGAGGGCGTTTTTCTGCCTGTGTCCCCAAGCTGGATGGTCTCAGAGGCGGGTCGCGGTATCTGAAGTAGCGCATCCGCTAAACCGCGTATTTCAGGCGTATGTAAGAGCAACGTTTGAGCGCCTACCTTGCGTAGGCAGTGCGCGGGATTCACCCGATGCTTCAGGTCCGGGCGCGTGCTACACTGGCAGCCATTGAACCAACTCCTCCGCCTGAAAGAAGGTTATTCAATGGACACGATGGGAACTGTGATAGGGTCACGCGCGCCCGCCAGTGGTACGCAGGCCCAGCGGGCACGCCGGGGGCTTCTACTGTTCGGGCTGCTGCTTCTGCCGCTCTCGCTTTTCGGCTACTGGTTCTACGACGTGGCCGAAGCAAGGGGGCTGCCGCTTGGGACCAGTCTCCCGATTATGCTAGCGCCCGGCCTGGCATCCGTCATCACGCGGCTGGTGCTGCGCGAAGGGTTCGCGGACGTGTCGTTCAAGATTGGCGGCACGCGCCGCGCCATTTTGTTCGCGCTGGCGCTGCCGCTGCTGGTCGGCACGGTGGCCTATAGCGGGGCCTATATCACGGGTCTCGCCCAGTTCACACCGCCGCCCGCGCCATCGTTCCTCGCCTGGGCTGGCTCGTTCGGCAGCTTCGTCTTCTTGATGGCGCTCGTCGCAACCCTCGGCACGCTGGTTCTGCTGCCCACTGCTGCCGGGGAGGAGATTGGCTGGCGCGGCTACCTGCTGCCGCGCCTCATCGAGGCTGGCGTGCCCCATCCCATTCTGTTGAGCGGACTCATCTGGGGAGCGTGGCATATGGTGCCCGTGTTCACCGCCGGATATGCCGCCGGAGCGTCGCCGCTCCTTTCGGCGCTTGGGCTGATGATAGCGATTCTGGCATTCGGCTACATTCTCTCGTGGATGCGGCTGGACACGGGCAGCGTCTGGCCCGCTGTCGTGGGGCACGCGGCGTGGAATGCCATGATTAACGGCGGGTTCGACCTGGCGACGGGAGGCGAGAATGCCAAACTGTGGACGGGTGAATCGGGGTTCCTGGTGGTGCTGGTGCTGGTTGTCGTGACGGTGCTCGTCGGGCGCGCTCGTCGCTCTGCGGCACCCGGTGCCAGTACCTTTAAAGGATAGAGGTGATGAAACGCAAAAGCGGCCCTGGTGACCCAATCAGGACCGCTTTTGCTGGGCTACCCACCCTGGAGGAGAGGCGTGGAGAGGAAACCGTTATCACTCTCCACACGTCTATTACAATAGATGAGGGTTAACGCCGCGTTAAGGCAAGGCGAAACCTTGTTAACGTTGCCGAACCAGACGCTGGCGGATTTGATTTTCGCGGCCCCTCTCCGTATGCTTTGACCTCTATGGCTAAACTTATGCGCTGGCTCACCGTACCCGCCGTTGCTCTCGCTGGTTTCTTCGGCGTGCTGCAACTCCTGCCCTCGCCGGACTCGCCACAGGCATTGGAAGAGGCAGAGACGGGCGTGCTCTCCGTCGTGCGCGTGCCCTACGAGCGACGCATGGTGCAGGCGGGGCCTCATCGTCTTCACACGCTGGTCATCGGCGACGGCAGCAAGCCGCCGCTGGTGATGATACACGGGCACGGCGGCGGCCTTGGTGTCTTCGCCCAGAACTTCGACGCGCTCTCCGAAGCGTACACTATCTACGCCGTGGACCTCCTGGGTTGGGGCCGCTCCGACCGCCCGCGCTTCACGGGCCGCACTGCCGAGGAGGCGCAGGCGTGGTGGGTGGATTCGCTGGAGGCGTGGCGCGCGGAGGTGGGGCTGGAGCAGTTCACGCTGCTCGGCCACTCGATGGGCGGCTTCGTGGCGGCGAGCTATGCCCTGGCCCACCCGGAGCAGGTCAGCCACCTCATCCTCGTGGATTCGGGCGGGTTGACGCGCCCTGTTCACCCGTACAACGGCATCTACTTCAACCTGCCGCCGCAACGCCTCGTCCGGGTGGCGGGGCCGCTTGGGCCTGCGCTGGTGCGCTGGGGGCGCAAGGAAGAGCTATCGCGCGGCCCCTACAACGATTACTCGCTCACTGATTATTACTATCAGATTTCTGCCGCGCCCGCTTCCGGCGAGGTCGCGTTCCGCAAGCTGCTGGGCGTCCGTGAGTGGGCGATTCCCCTGTTGGAGCCGTTGGCCGACCTTACGATGCCTGTCACCCTTATCTGGGGCGAGGGTGACACGCTCATTTCGCCGCAAACGGCCCGGCGCGCTCACGAACTCGTCCCTACCAGCGAACTGGTCATCATCCCCGGCGCGGGGCACTCCCCGCATCAGGAGACGCCGCATCTCTTCAACCTCGCGGTGCTCGACAGTCAGTTCAGGGAAAGAGAAAGAGGAGATTAGAAAGCGGCTCCATCTATCGGGTTGTTCCATCTGGCACCGAACGTGCTTGTTAATATGGGAATTACCTATCAGGTTCGCAACCATCGTGGCGCTGCTTCACCTGTTCCCACGAGAAGGAGTGCAGAATAAGATGAATAGTCCCATAGACTCGACCTTCCTTATCGGTCTAATACTCTTCGTCCTCTTGATGGCCGTTGTCTTCGGCGGCTACACCATGTACCGCCGCAACGTCAAGCCCGGCGCGGAGGACACGGACCCTAACAAGTTCAGCCAGTAGCTTGAACGCTCACAGGAAGAAGGCGGCACCGCGCCGCCTTCTTTTCGTTCCCATTCTTTGCTATCCTAAAGGGAGCAACCCTCCCAACCGAAGCGACCAACCATGCGAACCATCAAACGATACAGCAACCGCAAGCTGTACGACACTCAAGAGAAGAAGTACATCACTCTGGAGGGCATCGCCGTGTTGATACGGGGCGGCGAGGACGTGGCGGTGATTGACAACGACACCGGCGAAGACCTGACCGCCATTACCCTCTCACAGATTATCTTCGAGCAGCAGAAGCGCGGTTCCTCCACGCCGCTTGATTTGTTCACTAGCGTCATCCGCTTCGGCACCGCTACGCCCGTGGACCTGCTGCGCCGCTCCCTGGACCTACCGGGAAACGCTTTCAAGGTGGTCGAGCGAGAGATAGAGCGCCGCCTGCAAGAGTTGGTGGAGCGGGGCGAGATGGCGGAGGAGCAGATGCGCCGCGTCCAGGCCGACCTCATGGCGCGCTTCAACGAGGGCGACCGCAGGCCGCGTGACCGCGACGAGGGGTTGCTCTCGCGCCTGAACATCCCCACGCACTCCGAGGTGCAGGAACTCAACCGCCGCCTGGACGCTCTGGCACAACGGCTCGACGAGTTGGTAACGGACGCCCGCGCGGAGCGGGAGAGCGGCGTCGGCGAGCCTGACATGCCTCCACCCTCTGAGCAGGACGCGGCTGAATAACGCGGATTGCTCGACGAATAACAAAAGAGCCGCCACCCGGAAGGGTGGCGGCTCTTTTCTGTTGGTGCTTGGTGGTTAGGCGGGTTCAGCCTGGGCCTCGGCCTGCATCTGGTCGGCAAGCCGCTCGTCCACTGCGCGGAGGACGGTGATGCGGTTCTTGTGGCTGACCTCGTAGGCGCGGACGGTGCGAAGCTGCATCTCGTCCAGGCCATCCAGCGCGTCCATGACCTCTTCGACGTTCTTGTCGTCATAGTTCGGGATGGGATGAATCTGCTCTTCCAGTTCCACGTCGAGGCGGTTCAGCATCGCGTCAATGCGGTCATCAATCTCGTTGACCTCGCGCCTGCTGGCGTCAATCAACTCAGAGAGCATCGTCTCGACGCGCGTCTCGATGACCCGCGCCACCTTCAGGGCAATCTCCGCCCCGTCGCGGACGCGGCTCTCGGTGCGGTCGCCCGCCTCTTCCATCTCGCCGCGCCCCTCGCGCAGCCGGTCTTCCAGGCGATGGCGCGCGTCGCGCAGCCACTCGTTGTTCTCGCGCACGGCCTCGGTGGTGCGCTCGCGCACGTCGCGCAGTTGTCCCACACTCTCGCGCATCCGCGTCTGGGCCTGCTGCATCGCCCTGTCCTGCATCTCCTCGGTGCGGTCCAGGACACTGAAGGTCAACTCCTCGGCACCCTCCTGGAGCGCCTCGACGGCCTCCAGCCCGGCGCGCTGAAGCTCGAAGGCGGCCTTCAGGTAGCTGCGGAGCATGCTCCGGTTCGTTTGGCGCAGCGTGCGGGTGGCGTTGCTGGCAAGGGTCTGAGCGTTGTCAAGCTTGATTTTGGTCTCGTCGTACATGGTAATCTCCTCTGGAAAGCGGCGCTTCTGCCGCGTTGATGACGCATCGCGTTATCTGGGCATACTTTACCATGAGGAATGAGGAATGTCAAAATCGAATGACGCGCTGTGTCATGGCATTTCTTCCGTACAGAAGAGGTTTAACCCAGGAAGGGCAGTGTGGCCTCGTTCGCCAGAAATCGCCCCGCCTTCGTGAGCCGCAAGCGTTCACCTTGAGGTGTCGCTACCCACTCCGTCAGGCCGCGCTCGATTCCGTGATGAATGGCGTCGGCGTACTGCTCCTGCAAGGAGAGGCCGAAACGCGCCTCGAACTCGTGAACGCCGACGCCTTCCCGCACCAGCCGCAGGCCGAGCATCATCTGTTCGGCCAACTCCGTGTCGGGGTCAATCTGCTCGCAGGTTTTTTCCTCGCGGGCCATGCCCAACCCCGCGCCTTCCATTACCATTTCGATGTATCGCTGTGGGCGCTTCGCGTTCGCCCAGCGCTCACCATTGACCGTCCCGAACGCGCCTGCCCCGATGCCGACGTAGGGCTGGTTGCGCCAGTAAATCAGGTTGTGCGCCGAGGCGAGCCTGGGCGTCTCCCAATCGGCCTCGCCCTGTAAACGCGCCCAGTTGGAAATCTCGTAGTGCCCGTACCCCGCCTCGCCCAGTGTCTCGACCGTCCAGGCGTACATGTCGGCGGCCACGTCATCGTCCGGCTCCGTCGCCTCGCCCTTCGCTACCATCCGGTGCAAGGGCGTTCCCGGCTCGACGATGAGGGAGTAGATGGAGAGGTGGTCCGGCTCCAGCTTCAGCGCCTCGTTCACGCTTTCCTGCCATTCGGGAAGCGTCTGGCGGGGGAGGTTGAAAATCAGGTCCAGGCTGAGATTGTCGAAGCCCGCCGCCCGCGCCTGTTCCACCGCCTGCCGCGCCGTCTCCGCGTCGTGAAGGCGGCTGAGGAAGCGCAATTCTTCGTCGCTGAAGCTCTGCACGCCGAGCGACAGGCGGTTGATGCCGCCCTCTCGAAGCCCGCGCAGGTAGTCCACTGAGAGCGTGCCCGGATTCGCCTCGACTGTGACCTCCGCGCCTGGGGCCAGGGCGAAACTCTGCCGCGCTGCCTGGACCAACTCTGCTAGCTGCTCCGGTGCAAGTGTCGTGGGTGTGCCACCGCCGAAGAAAATCGTGTGGAGCGCGGGCCGCCCCAGCGCCGCTCCCGCCTCGCGGATCTCCCGCAGCAGGGCAGCGTGGTACCGCGCCTTCAGCGAATCTTCGCCGTCAATATAGGTGTTGAAGTCGCAGTAGATACAGCGCGTGTGGCACCAGGGAATATGGATGTAAAGCCCTAGGGGCGACGACCGACGACCGACGACCGACGACCGCCACGACGGACTGTTTGGAACGGTATTCTGTTTCTGCGTAGTGGTTGATATTGATGGCATTGAATACGCTTCCAGCCTTGTCTTTCCGCCGTCTTGCCGTAATCCGTTAGCGGTCGTCGGTCGTCATTCGTCGGTCGTCGAACCAAAAGAGCGACGCCGGAGGGGTGCCGCTCTTTACAGACTGTCCTCTTGCGCGCCGCGCTACACGTTGAAGAGGAAGTGCATCACGTCGCCGTCACGGACGACGTATTCTTTGCCTTCCGAGCGCATCTTCCCGGCGGCGCGGATGGCGGTCTCCGTCTTGTACTGCTCCAGGTCACGCAGGCCGTAGGTTTCGGCGCGGATGAAGCCGCGCTCGAAGTCGGTGTGGATGACAGCCGCCGCCTGGGGAGCCTTCGTGCCCACCTGAACCGTCCAGGCGCGAATCTCCTTCGGCCCGGCGGTGAAGTACGATTGCAGGCCGAGGAGGTTGTAGGTGGCGCGGGCCAGCTTTGCCAACCCCGACTCTTCCAGCCCCATCTCTCGCAGGAACTCCTGCTTCTCCTCGGCGGTTTCGAGGGAGGAAATCTCCGCCTCGATGGCCCCGGAGATAACAATCATCTCCGCGCCCTGCTCCTGCACCCAGGGACGCAGTTGGGCAACGTACGGGTTGTTCTCGCCCGAAGGGTCGTCCTCCTGCACGTTCGCCACGTAGAGCATCGGCTTAGTCGTGATGAAGCCGAGCGAGTTCGCCAGCCTGCGCTCTGCGTGGCCCACGTTGACGAGAGCCGCGCTGCCGGGCTGGCCCTTCTTCAGCGCCTCGACAATCGGTTCCAGCAGGGCGACGCGCTTCGTCGCTTCAGGGTCCTTCGCCATCGCCGCGCGGCGGTTCTTCTCCAACTGCTTCTCGGCGCTCTCCAGGTCGGCAAGAATCAACTCAAGGTTGATAATCTCGGCGTCGCTGATGGGGTCTACCGTGCCGCTGACGTGAACCACGTCCTCATCCTCAAAGCAGCGCACGACGTGAAGGATGGCATCCACGCTGCGGATGTGGCCGAGGAACTGGTTGCCCAACCCCTCCCCCTGCGAGGCTCCCTTGACCAGCCCCGCGATGTCTACAATCTCGAGGGCGGCGGGGATGACTCGCTGGGTCTTGATATACTGCTCAAGCGTGGACAGGCGCTCGTCCGGCACGGGAACGATGCCCGTGTTCGGCTCGATGGTGCAGAAGGGATAGTTCGCGCTCTCCGCGCCTGCGGCTGTCAGGGCGTTGAAGATGGTAGATTTGCCGACGTTTGGCAGGCCGACAATACCGGCTGATAAACTCATCGCGTCTCTTTGAACTCTCGTATCGGGTTGGCTATGGTCGAAAAATCAACATGTGATTATAGCACAGTCTGCCTGCGAACCAAGCTTTGAATGAGATGAGGAGTGAGGGTGAGGCAGGTGCCGAGACAGACTTATGTGAAGTAGGGCCTACCAAAGCCTACTTCAGAACCTTGTGCAGGTAGGCTCTAGTTGACATAATGATGGTTCGGGTGAAGGTAGACCGCACGAGACGCGGTTTTGGGGGTTGCGACATGCACCTTGAGGTGCGTGTCGCAGGTGTCATGGGCGAAAAGTTGGGATATAATATCTGTAGAGATGGTATCACCCTTCATGTACCATGTGGACCTCAGGTGATGCGGTGTCTGCCTGCGCCCGCTAGAGAGGACGATTTCGTTGACAACTTTACAGATTCGCGTGCTTGGTGGGTTCTCGCTCAACGCCGGGGAACAGCCACTGACGCACCGGATGAGTGACCGCATGCAGGCGGTCTTCGTCTATTTGCTCCTCCACCGCGCCGCGCCTCAGTCGCGCCAGCATCTCGCCTTTCAACTGTGGCCCGATTCGATTGAGGGGCAGGCGCGCTCCAACCTGCGGAACGTGTTGAGCAGGCTGAACCAGCTTCTGCCGGAGGCGGAGCGCTTCATCGAGGTGAGCCAACACACGCTTGCCTGGCGGGCGGACGCGCCGTACACGCTCGACCTGGCCGATTTCGAGGGGGCGATTACCGCAGCGTCGAACGCGGAGCGCGCGGGCGATGCTGCCAGGGCGCGGGCAGACCTGGAGCGGGCGGTTGCCGCCTATGGAGGCGACCTGTTGCCCAGCTCCTACGAGGAGTGGGTGCTGGCGAAGCGCGAGACGCTGCGGCAGGAATACAGCAACGCCCTGAAGCGTTTGGCCGACCTGCTGGAACAGGCGGGCGAGCCGGAAGCGGCTCTGCGCCAGTCCCAGCGGCTGGTGCAACACGACGCGCTGGACGAAGAGAGCTACGCGCGCCTGATGCGGCTTCACGCGCTGGCAGGGGACCGCGCAGGGGTGCGCCGCGTCTACGACCAGTGCGTGGCGGCGTTGGAGCGCGAGCTAGGGGTGGAACCGAGCGCGGCGACGGAGCGGGCCTTCCAGCAGTGGCTGCGCTGGGAGGCTCCGGTTCAGGAGCCTGCCGCGACAGTAGTGGGTTCCTCGCCGCCACCCCCCTCTCCACCTTCCACTCCTACTCCGAGTGTGGAGGCGATACCCGCTCCCACGCTCCGGGCGCGCCCGCTACCCCGGCCCAGCACGCCACTCATCGGACGGGAGGAGGAGTTGGCCGAGTTGGGGCAGGTGCTAACGCATCCGGCCTATCGCCTCATCACCTTCTCCGGCCCCGGCGGCATCGGGAAGACGCGGCTGGCGATGGAGGTGGCGCTGGCCCATCAGGGAGCGTTTGAAGATGGAGCGGTGTGGGTGTCACTCGCCTCCGTCCCCTCGCCCGACCTGATTGCCCCCGCCATCGCCGATGCGATGGGGCTGACACTGCACAGCGCGGGCACCGTCGAGGAGCAGTTGCTGCACCACCTGCAAGCACGCAAGCTGCTGTTGGCGCTCGATAATTTCGAGCACCTGCTGGACGGCGCGGAGTTGTTGAGCGAGATTCTCCAGCAGGCACCCGACCTTAAAATTCTGGCTACATCGCGCGTGCGGGTGAACCTGCAAGAAGAGTGGGTGTGGGAGCTATGGGGTCTATCGCTGCCCAAGGACAGTTCAGAGGAGGCGCTGGCCCAGAGCGGGGCCGTCGAACTGTTCCTGAAGCGGGCGCGGCAGGCGAACCGCGACTGGACGCCCGCCAGAGCCGAGCAGCCGCTGGTGGCGCGCATCTGCGAGTTGGTGGATGGAATGCCGCTCGGTATCGAGTTGGCGGCGGCGTGGGTGCGGATGCTGCCCCTCTCCGACATCGTGCAGGAGATTGAAAATAACCTCGACTTCCTGCAAAGCTCGCTTCGCAACGTGCCCGCGCGGCACCGCAGCCTGCGCGCCATCTTCGACCACTCCTGGGCGCTGCTGACGGAGCAGGAGCGGCTGGTGTTGTGCCGTCTCTCGGTCTTTCGCGCGGGCTTCAGCCGGGAGGCGGCGGAGCATGTGGCGGGGGCCTCGCTGCTTCTGCTGACCTCGCTCGTAGACAAGTCTCTGATGCGGCGGGACCCCTCCTCGCGCTACGACCTACACGAGGTCGTGCGCCAGTACGCGGCGCTTCACCTCGCGGAGATGCCTCAAGAGGTGGCGGCGACAGAGGAACGGCATGGCCGCTACTACCTTTCGTGGCTGCGGCGCTATGGTCCGAGCCTCCGGTCGCCCACTCAGGCGGGGACGCTGGCAATGTTGCAGGCGGAAATCAACAACCTGCGCCACGCGTGGGAGTGGGGCGTGAACCAGCGGCAGGTGGAGCTGCTTTCCCCGGCGGCTGGCCCCTTCCTCTACTCCTATGAACTGAAAGCGTGGTATTACGAGGGCGAGGAGCTTGCGCGGCGCGCGGCTCAGGTGTTCGAGGCGGCCCTGCCCGGCACGCCCGAAGGAGCCATTCGCTCCTTCTTCCTGGCTTATCAGGCGTGGTACCTCCAGCGCTTCGGACGCTTTGAAGAGGCATACGCGCTGATTCAACAGAGTCTTCCCCTGTTTAGTCCTCTGCCCGGTCTCGTGGCGCACGCGTGCGACCCCCTCATCATTCGCGGGTTCATCCTGATGGCGCTGGGCCGGACGAAGGAGGCGCAGGAGGCCCTACGGGAGACCCTCGGCCTCGCGCGCGAGTTGGGCGACGTGTGGTCCGAGGGTGCCAGCCTCATGATTGGCGGTCAGGCAGAGTACGCACACGGGGCGCTACAGGAGGCCGATAAATCACTGCAACAGGCGCTTGCCGTGTGGCGTCGCGCCGGAGACCCGAACAGCATCGCGTTCTGTCTTAACGTGATGGCGACGGTGGCGCTGGCCCTGGGCGAGGCGGGCCGCGCGGAGGTGTACCTGCAAGAGAGCCTGACGCTGGGGCAGGCGCACGGCAATAGCTGGACTATCGCCGACACACTGAAGCTGCTGGGTCAGGCGGCGAGGATGGGCGGGCAGCTAACGAGGGCGCAGGAGCTATTTCGGGAGGGCGCTGACCTCTTTTACGAGAGCAGCAATCACCTGGGGGCGGCGCAAACTTATCAGTATCTGGGCGAAACGTTGCTGGCCGAGGGCAACCTGTCAGGCGCGCAGGAGGCATACAGTTCGGCCCTGCTGGCGGCACAGACGGTGCGGGCAACTACCCTCATTCTCGACATTCTCCTCAGCCTCGCCATCATCCGCGTCCGGCGCGGAGCCGTCGCGGCTGCGGTAGAATGGCTCGACTGCATCCGGGACCACGCCTCGGCCCGGCCTGAGACGCGCGAGCGGGCGGCTGAACTGCACGCTGAACTCATCGCCACGCCCATGCCGCCGCAGCTATCGCCTGCCTATGCACCCGGCTCGACGGCACCGCTGGATGAGATTGTTGGAAGGGTTCTGCGCGACCTATAGGACCAGAAGGTGAGGTTAACGGGGCTTCTCAAAAGTGGGTGCCGCCGAGGATTACGAGACGCAAACGACGCGTCTCTCCATCCCCGGCTTGTATCTTAACAGTAGCTGGATACGCTAAGGTATCGGCGATCCAGTTGGGACACGCGCCAGGTGACGTTGTATCCCCGGCAAAGCGGGCGAGCTTGGTAGTGTAGATAAACGCCCTGGCGCGTGC
>DASVVH010000536.1:0-13773 GCA_036386615.1 Ardenticatenaceae bacterium | reverse complement strand
GCTTCAGGACCAGCAGCCCGTCGGCATCGTCGGTAAGGGTCTCATCTTCGACACGGGCGGCATCTCTATCAAGCCCTCGGCTGACCTGTGGAAGATGAAGACCGACATGGGCGGTGGCGCTGCCGTGCTCGGCACCTTCCGTGCCCTGGCCGAACTGCCGGAGCCGCTGAACGTGCCCGTCGTCGGCGTCGTGCCCGCCACTGATAACGTGGTCGGCTCCCGCGCCTTCACGCCCGCCGACGTGCTGACCGCGCTCAACGGCAAGACCATCGAGATTCAGAACACCGACGCCGAGGGTCGCCTCATCCTCGCGGACGCCCTGACCTACGTGGACCGCTACCGCCCGCGCGCGGTCGTGGACCTTGCCACCCTCACGGGCGCGGTGGTCATCGCGCTAGGCAACAGCCTGACGGGGATGTTCGTCAACGACGAGGACTTGGCCCGCCGCCTTCAGGAGGCCGCCGACCGCACGGGCGAGGAGGTGTGGCGAATGCCCCTCCACGCCGATTACGACAAGCTCATCGAGAGCGACATCGCCAACGTGAAGAACGTGGGCGGACGGGCGGGCGGCTCCATTACCGCTGCGCTCTTCCTGCAACACTTCATCGGCGACTATCCCTGGTCGCACCTCGACATCGCGGGCACCGCCTGGGGCGAGGACCACAAGCCCAAGCTGCCCTACAACCAGAAGGGCGCGTCCGGCGTCGGCGTCCGCCTCCTCATGGACCTCATCCAGAGCTACAGCGGCTGACGACGACCGACGGCTGACGACCGCCAACGGCACACAACGACCAGCTTCTCGATTATGTAGCATCTCGCCAGACTACACGGGCCGGGGCACCATGCCTCGGCCTTTTTGCTCCTGCCGTAGTGCATCCTTCATCCCTCATCCTTCATCCCTTCCTCACCCCTGGTATACAAGTTGCACAGATGAGAGGAAATGGATGCTAGATAGGAACGATACGTGAGCCAACCTACCGCCGACTTGCATGACACCTGGACCATCGTGGACGGCGTGCCCATCTATGCGCGCGTCTCCGTGAGCGCCGCGCCGCCAAACAGCCCCATCATCGTGCTGGTACACGGTTTCATCATCTCCAGCCGCTATATGGTCCCCGTTGCGGAGCATCTGGCCCCGTATTTCCGCGTCTACGCGCTCGATCTGCCCGGTTTCGGCAACAGTGGCGAACCGGGGCGAGCGCTCAACATTGACGAGTTGGCCGACTCCCTGGCGCGGTGGATGGATGTCGTGGGCATCCAGCGGGCGGTGCTGTTGGGCAACTCCTTTGGCTGCCAGGTCATCGCGCGCTTCGGCGTCCGCCACCCGGAACGCATGGAGCGGGCGGTGCTCGTCGGGCCAACCGTTGACCACAAAACGCGCACTGCCATCCAGCAGGCGGCGCTCCTCGTGCTGGACGCGCCGCTTGAGCGAATCAAGGTGTGGGCGCTCCACGTCCCCGACTACTTCAAGGCAGGCATTCGCCGCATTCTGCCCACGCTGCGATACACTCTGGACGACCGCATTGAAGATTTCCTGCCGCGCATGCCTGTGCCGACGCTGGTGGTGCGCGGCTCCCGCGACCCCGTTGTCCCGCAGCGCTGGGCCGAGACCTTAACCGACCTGCTGCCGCAGGGTCGCCTGGTGGTGATTCCGGGCGGGGCGCACGCGCTCAACTACAGCAGGCCGCAGGACCTTACCCGCGTGGTGCGAGCCTTTCTGGCTGACAATCGCACGACAGAACTTGAAGCGCGCGAGGAGCCTCGCCAGCAACCCACCGCATTCATCCCCCCGCTCCGAGCAGAAGATAGGGCCGTCTGATGGCAGCGAACACCATGCAGCTTGAGCAAAAGCGCATTCAGATTCGAGGGATTCCCGTTCATTATCAGGTCGCGGGCGAGGGCGAACCGCTCGTCCTGGTGCATGGGCTTTCCGGCTCGTCGCAGTGGTGGGCGAAGAACGTGGGGCCACTGGCGGAGCACTTCCGCGTCTACATCGTGGACCTTGTTGGCTTCGGCGCGAGCAAGGGCAACCATCCCTTCATTCTTGATGAGGCGTCACGCTTTCTCGTCGAGTGGATGGACGAGCTTGGCCTTGAGCGCGTCAACCTCATGGGCCACTCGATGGGAGGCTTCATCTCGGCGGACCTCGCCGCCGACTGCCCGCAGCGTGTCGAACGGCTCGTGCTCGTGGACGCGGCGGGCCTCCCCTTCGACCCCAACGTTCTCAAACACGCATATGGGCTGACCCGCGCCGTTCGCTACATGCCGCCTGATTTCCTCCCCGTGCTCGTTCGGGATGTCTGGCGCGCTGGCCCGAAGACGATGGTCAGCGCCATGCGCCAGATACTCTCCTCGAACCTGCAAGACAAACTCGCGCAAGTCGAGGTGCCTACCCTCGTCGTCTGGGGCGAGTTCGACACTGTGATTCCCGTTGAGGTCGGCCAGGAACTCAGCAAGGCGCTCTCCAATGGAGAGTTCGTCGTCCTCAAGGGCGCGGGGCACAACCCCATGTGGGACCGCGCCGAGGCGTTCAACGAGCTGGTCCTGAACTTCCTGACAACAGAACAGCAGGCCCGCTCAGAAGAAGGCGAACCGGGCGGCGAACAGATGGTAGCCGCCTGACTGCACCATTCGATAAATTGGTACTTGGGATGCTCTCTAATTAACCCAGAGGCGGTATTAATCCACGCTTGACGGCCACCACCAAGGCTTCGGACCTACGAACCATACCCCGGCGATAAATCTGCATTAGCTCGTTCAGACGTACCCGCCCTACTTCATCTAGCCTCTCTTCCCGCTGTTCCTCCAAGAGACCACTTGCCTCCTCATTCTGCTCGGAGTCCAACTGCCAGTCACAGAGAGCCAGTACCTCTCTATCCGAGAGGTCCACAACTCGGATTTCGGTTTGGTCCAGTACCGTTGACTTTGCCACTGAACACCTCCTGGCGTTGTGGGTGCTTACTCCTTGGGCGGCTGCCATCCAACTCGCACCCAATAGCTTCGTTGAATCAGGATATCAGAATCAGAACTCAAATGTAAGGCAACCACTGTAGCCCTGCCGATTGGCGTTAGGCCTTCAATTCTGAGACCATCGTCACTCCAACGAAAATGCTCACTCCATTGTTGAATGCGAGGGTTGAAAAGCGCGACCTCCGCACCTGTCTCAGGGTCAACCGCTGAAGTTTTGTCACTTTTATGTTCATTACAGAAGCGGCAGGCGAGCCACAGGTTTGACTCCTCGTTACTACCTCCCTTAGCCTGAGGAATAATGTGATCTATAGTCAGATGAGCCACGAGGTGCTTGGGGCTGAGACAATACCCGCAACGATTTCCTGCATCTTGATGAATGCGCTGGCGGACAACTTGAGAAATGTACGTGCGCGGCATAAAATCAGCTAAGCGGAGGTACCAAGCCGCGCTCAACTGCTATACTTAGCGCCTCTGCCCTACGTACCATGCCTCGCCGGTAGAGTTGCATTAGTTCATTCAGTCGCTGGCGACCGGATTCATTCAACATTCCTTCCCTTTGGTCTGCCAGGAGGTCGTCAAGTTCCTCGTTTTGCTCTACCTCCATATCCCAGTGGCAGAGCGCCAACACCTCTTCATCTGAGAGGGCGGCGACGCGAACTTCAGTTTGGTTCAGTACCGATGCCTTAGCCACGATGCCCTCCTGGTCTCGCTTTCAGCCTCGCATAACTATAGCAAACAATGCGCCCCTTCGCACCCTCCTGGTAGGAGATTCAAAGTTGCCCTAGAATAGCCTGCACCATGACCAGCGCCATCGAACCCATCATCCCGCCCTCCGCATGGATTGCCGACACCGCCACCGTGCGCGGCAACGTTACGCTCGGCGAGGAGGTGAGCGTCTGGTTCAGCGCCGTCATTCGCGGCGACGAGGCCCCCGTCACTGTCGGGGACCGCACCAACGTTCAGGACAGGGCCATCCTCCACGTCTCGCGCGGCTTCCCCTGCATCGTCGGCAGCGATGTGACCATCGGGCACGGGGCTATCGTTCATGGATGCACCGTCGAGGATGGCGCGCTCATCGCCATGCACGCCACCGTCCTCGACGGCGCGCACATCGGCGCGGGCGCGATGGTAGGCGCGGGAGCGGTGGTTCCGCCGGGGATGCAGGTGCCTCCGGGCGTGCTGGTACTCGGCGTGCCCGCGAAAATCGTCGGCCCGCTCAACGAGGCCAAACGGGCTTACCTGAAACTCGCCGCCGCCAACTACGTTGCCCGCAAAGAAGAGTACCGCAACGGCAAGTATTGACCGGAAGGCCGATATGAACTCTGCCGAAGAAAGCCTCACCGCCCGCGTCAACCGCCTCCACGAACACGGCGTTGTGGATATGCACTTCGACCTGCTCATGGACCTCTACGAGAAGCGCCGCCGGAGCAACGTCTTCAACACCGACTACCTGCCGCAGTTTGAAGCGGGAGGCGTGGGCGTCGTCGGCGCGGCTATCTACCTGCTGGACGAGTACCTGCCGGAGTTGGGGCTGCGCGTGGCGCTCGATCAGGTCGCTCGCCTCTACGTGGAGCAGGAGGTGTCGGGCCGCTTCACTATTTGCCGGAGCCACGCCGACATTCTGCGGGCGCGGCAGGCGGGACGGATTGCCGTCCTCATCACGATGGAAGGCGTCGAGCCGTTGGGCGAGGACATCAACCTGCTGAGAATCTTCTACGAGCTTGGCCTGCGCTCCCTCGGCCTGACGCACGCCCGCCGCAACGCCGCAGGGTACGGCGGCATCTTCGCGCCCTCTGGCTCCTCTCCGGTGGGCCTGACCCCCTTTGGGCGGGAAATCGTCAGGCAGTGCGAGGCGTTGGGCATTCTCCTCGACCTGGCCCACCTGAACCCGACAGGGTTTGAAGAGGTGATGGCGCTGACCACGCGCCCGCTCATCGTCTCGCACTCCAACGCCCGCCGCTACTACGACATCGAGCGCAACCTCTCGGACGAGCAGATACGGATGGTTGGGGAGCGGGGCGGCGTGATTGGCGTGAACGCCCTGCTCGTCACGCCGCGCCCCGAAGAGATGGACCTGGACAAGTACGTGGACCACATTGACCACATCGTTGACCTGATTGGCATTGAGGGCGTTGGACTCGGCTTCGATTTCTTCGAGCAGGTGTTCCAGTCCATGCCCGCCGCCGTGAAAGAGGAGTTTTGGGAGCGTTTCCCCGAAATCACCTACATTCCCGACCTGAAGGACCACTCACATGCCCGCAACCTGACCCGCAAGCTCATCGAGCGCGGGTATAAAGACGAGGAGATCGAGAAGATACTGCATGGCAACTTCATGCGGGTCTTCCAGCAGGTGCTTGCGGGGTAGTCGTTGCCAGAGCAGGTGCCGAGGGCCATTCGGGCCGCGTTATGTGAAGTACGGCCTACCAAAGCCTACCTGAGAAGGCTGTGCAGGTAGGCCCTTGTTGACATAATGTAGAGACCGTTTACTTGCCCTCAGTCTCTAGCTGCTCGATGCGGAAGCCCGAACAGATTAACTCGGTTCCCGCCTCCATGTTCTCCACCAGCGCCAGCGCCTCTTTTAGTATTCGTAGCACCATGTCCCGCGACTGCGCCCCGCCGTAAACCCCCTCGAACTCGATGATGGTGTCCGCCATCGCGCTTTCCTCTTTCATTCATTCATTGAATCGTCGTCCATGTCAGCCTTCATTGTAACATGCCCCCGCGAAAGGATGCCTGAGCCGCGCACCTTGCAGTTACCCAGTTTGGTGTAGGTCAAGCTGGGAGGTGCGGAACGCGGTGGTTGAGCATGGGCGGCAGGTACGTGATTGGTGCATCCTGGGTGGATGCCCTTAAGGTCGCTTCGCAGATTCACTTCGTTCAGCATGACATGTGGGGAACGTGCTCGTTCTTGAGGGCGATAAGCGTGCCTTCTTCAAACTGGGTAACGGCGAGCCGCGCACGCCGTAGGGAAAAAACGCGTTAGACAACGCCAAAATCGTATGATATAGTAGCCACGCCTCAAGGTCTCACCGCAGACCTGCGGCACTGGCCCACCGCCGTACCGCGTTACTTTAACAATCTCATGAGCCGGAGCAGAGCGGTATTGGCATCCGCCCACAGCGAGGGGTCTCCAACGGTACGTTGGGCCAGCGTCCCGTGGCTGTGACCGAAAAATTCTGTCTGCCCCGGTTCGAGCCAGCCCCGACGTGCCGCGCTATCCCTCGCGCGGGCGGCGGTCGGCCCCACAAAGGAGTGTGCCTTATGGCGAGCGTTACCTATCGGAACGTCTACAAGCGCTGGGGGGATGTCACCGCGGTGAGCAACCTCAACCTGGACATCAAGGACCGGGAATTCCTCGTCCTCGTTGGTCCTTCGGGCTGCGGCAAGTCCACCGCCCTGCGCCTCCTCGCGGGGCTGGAGGAGATTAGCGATGGCGAAATCCTCATCGGCGACCGCGTTGTCAATGACGTGCCGCCCAAAGACCGCGACATCGCGATGGTCTTCCAGAGCTACGCGCTCTACCCGCACATGAGCGTCTATGACAACATGGCCTTCGGCCTCAAGCTTCGCAAGCAGCCCAAGGATGTCATTGACCGCAAGGTGAAAGAGGCTGCCGAGCAGCTAGGCATCACGCATCTGCTCGAACGCAAGCCCAAGGCACTCTCCGGCGGCCAGCGCCAGCGCGTCGCCCTGGGGCGCGCTATTGTCCGCGAGCCTTCCGTCTTCCTCATGGATGAGCCACTCTCCAACCTCGACGCGAAGCTGCGCGTGCAGACCCGCTCCGAGATTTCCAAGCTGCACACGCGCCTCGCCACCACCTTCATCTACGTCACGCACGACCAGGTGGAGGCGCTGACGATGGCTGACCGCATCGCCGTCATGAAGGATGGCGTGCTCCAGCAACTCGACACCCCGCAGAACCTGTACGACCATCCGCGCAACATCTTCGTCGCGGGCTTCATCGGGTCGCCCTCCATGAACTTCTTCGAGGCGACCGTCACCGGCACGCGCGAGGAGATGTACATTGACACCGGCGGCTTCCGCTTGCGCGTTCGCCCTGAGCACACTCAAGGGCTATCCGCCTATCTCGGTAAGAAGATTACCTTCGGCATTCGCCCCGAAGACGTGCATTCGGCGGAGTACATCGCCCCGAACACACACACGGAGAACGTCTCGGCCACCGTCGAAGTCGTCGAGTTGATGGGCAACGAAATCTTCCTGCACCTCGACGCCAATGGCCGTGACTTCATCGCCCGCGTGGACCCCCGCGCCCGCGCCACCATCGGCGAGACCGTCGAGGTCGCCCTCAACATGGACAACATCCACGCATTCGACCCCGAGACCGAAGAAGCCCTCGTCCGAATCTAGCGGACGACGAACCTGTAACAAACGTAATCGAAGGGGCACGGAATTCCGTGCCCCTTCTGTTTTGCCTACATCCGACTTCGGCTTTCCGGTCAATTTACCGCGTATAACGGCGGCGGACCCACAGCCCCGCTACGCCGAGCGCGATAAGCCCTCCGGCTGCCAGCATTCCGAAGCGCGAACCGTCAGGATTGGCACTGACGCCGCTCCCCGTAACTGCCGTTGGTACCTCTTCTCCCCGGTCCCGGAGGAATACGTCCCTGCAATTCTCGTCCTCAGTCCCGCCACAAACGTTGTTAGTGTCGTCGCCCACGAGAGTCGTCGCTAATGATTCAAACGCCACGTACCGCCCGTCCCCGGAGACCGTCCCCTCGATGGAAAGCTCGTCGCCCTGCGTGCCGTCAGTCGCGACGGAGACACGGGTGAAGTCGTTGTAAGCTGCCTGCAAGTCCCTTAGATAGACATCGGCGCAATAGGGTGGGGAGCTAAAGGAACAACCACTCGTGTCCTCTTCCGCCATGCGCCGCTCCGTATGGAAGACTACAAATCTCCCATCGGGCGAGATGTCCGTCACTGTCGCACCTTGCGCCCCTTCATCACTCGCCACGATGTGGGTCACAACTTCTGTCTCGCCCGTCGCGCGGTTGTGGATGAACGCATCGAAAGTGGTCGGGAATTCCCTCCCTGATAGATTTCCCGCACTTGAAGTGAACACCACCAATTGTCCGTCACCGGAGATGAGAGGACGCGTGGAGTGTCCGTCAGCCTCCATCCCATCCGAGGCTACCGAAACTCGCGTCGTTTCGCGTGTCACGCGGTCGTACACAAAGACATCTGGGCAGTTCTCATTGCCCGCGTCTCCGCAGAAGGTATTGGTATCGTCGCTCACGAGATTTGTAGCATAAGACATATATGCGATGTATCGTCCATCGTGGGAGATAGAGGGGCTATACGCGGCACCATTCGCTTCCGTGCCATCAGAGGCCACCGAGACTCGAATGGTTTGCGCTGTCTCGCGGTCGTGCAGGAAAACATCTACGGCCTCGTTCGTGTCACTGGTGACAAGGTTGGTAGCAATGGAATTGAAGGCGACGTACCGCCCGTCCCCGGAGATGACGGGGTGTTCATAGCCGTTAAAAGTAGGGCCACCGTCTGCCTGGGACCCGTCGGAAGCAACCGAGACGCGCGTCGTCTCGCGCGTGTCTCGGTCATGCACAAAGACGTCGTGCTCCTCGTTGGTGTCGCCGCTCACCAGAGTCGTCGCTTCGGAAAAAAAGGCGACGTATCGCCCATCGGCGGAAAGGGAAGGGCCGAATGACCCCTTGTTACCTTCGGTTCCGTCCGTTGCTACCGATACGTTTGTCATCTCGCCCGTCTGCCTGTCCTTAACAAAAACGTCAAGACAGTTAGCATCGAACGAGTGGCTGCAAGTATCGGTATCGTTGCTCACCAGATTGCCGGCCCTGGAATGGAAAGCGACGAAGCGGCCATCGGCGGATATTTCCGCTCCGGCGGAGTTGTTGTCCCCGTCACTGCCATCGGGGGCAACCGAAACGCGTGTGGTCGTGGCGGCACCCAGTGCCGCAACGGTTATCGTGCCCGCCGCGATAAACACGAGAACAGCTATCAGAGCCGTAAGACAATAGAGAAGGGTGGGGTGTCGAGTTGTCATCGTTGGCTCCCTGGGTGTAAGGCGAGAGGGTGCTGAAGCAAGCAAGCAGGCTTTAGCAATAAAGGCAAAGGTCAGTATCATCCCGATTCACTCGTTTGTCCATGTTTCACTCGCGTGCGGCGCGTCCGCCGCCTGCATCCACCTCGTACCCTACGGGTATTCCCACTTCCGCATTCCCCAATTTTCTTTATAATGCGCTCCATCCGAACCACTTACGCAAAGGAGCGCAGAGTGTACAAACTCGTCGCCATCTACCGCCAACCCCCCGACGCCGAAGCCTTTGACGAGCACTACTTCAGCACCCACAGCCCCCTCATGGCTGCCGTCCCAGGCTACGAGCGCATCGAGGTAAGCCGCGTCACCCGCGCGCTCATGGGCGACCAGAACCTCTACTTGATGTTCGAGATGTGGTTCAAAGACCAGGATACCCTCAAGGCTGCCCTGCGTTCGTCTGAAAACGCGGCGGCGGGCAAAGACCTGATGGGCTTCGCGGGCGACCTCGTGAGCGTCTTCACGGCTCAGGTCGTCAGCGACGATTCCGCCACGATGGGCGTCACAGAGTAGATACGGGATTCGGGATACAGGATCCGGGATGACGGCTTTCACGGCGCTATACGATGCCAGAGGCAAGGAACTTGCGAAGCTCATCTCGCATCTCGTATCCCGTATCTCAAGAAAGGCTTGACTATGCTGAAATACCTACTTGCCGCCCTTGCCGTCGCGGGCGGAAGCTGGATGGGCCAGTTCATGCGAACCGCCGCCACCGTGCCCGACGAAGCGCCACCCCCGCCGGAGATACTGCCGGAGCACCTGCTGCCCAGCTTTGGCTTCACGGCCCTGCTCAGTGCCCTCCGCCACGTCTCAGTTGTCGGGACGATGCTGCTGGCCTTCAACGTGGCTTTCATCTTTAGCTTCATGCTGGGCCGCCGCGCCGACCGTGCCTGGCTTCGCCGCGCCCGCAAAGGGTAAGATTACCTGGAATGCTGCAATGTCTAATCGTGCTTCGGCTCTGCTTACTGACGTAAGCGCTCCAGAAAGGAGATATAAGTGGCAATTTCAAGAGGGCAGAAACCGCTAACTTCTGCAGAAATTATTGCCCTAGACAAGGCACTCATAGAGACTTTCAAGCTGCTCAGTGATATTAAGGAAGCGACCCCTATAGCACGTCATATTAAGTTTCCAGCCCTGCCCTCTATTTTCTCTGAGTCCATAATTATAGCGGTAGCACCGAAGCTATTCGGGCTTGGCCCGGAATGGAAAGCCGTGCGCGGTGGAAAGGCTGCCGATATTTTGCTTATAGATGGGGACGGAAACAAGCAGCGAGTTGAGGTGAAAGCTACGGCTAAACAGGGGGTTCTGGAGCTTAAACAACGAGACATCAATAGCGATAGACTTGTATGGATCGCTTTCGGGTTTCGGTATCATAATGGCAGTGGCCCGATAAATATATATGATCTGGCTAACCCCCATGAGTACCTCGATGCTTCTAGTTCTCGTATCCGTGTTACCTCACTAAATGGCTTTCTGAAGAGTGTTCAATCGACAGCCAATCTAACTACATACACGTACACTTCCTTGAATGAATTACTCGAAGGGAGTGAATGACAAACATCCTTTCGTACTCATGTTCACTTTCGTGACAATAAATCCAAAGGACTATCATGGCGACTTACAACCCGACGCTCGAAGGCGAGCGCCGCTACATCGGGCGCGACCCCGCGACCTTCGGCTTTGAGGGCATCCGCTACGAGAAAGACGGCTGGATGGCAACCGTCACCTTCAACCGTCCCGAACGGTACAACGCCGTCAACTATCAGGTGCTCAAGGAACTCCAGCAGGCGTTTCTCGACGCCACCTGGGACGATAGCGTTGCCGTCCTCGTGCTCACGGGCGCGGGCGACCGCGCCTTCTGCACCGGGGCCGATCTGGTCGAGCAGCAGCAGTTCGTCGCCCGCCCGCGCGACTACCGCAAGTGGATGAGCGAGTTCATCCAAACGCACGAACTGCTCCGCAACATGGGCAAGCCCACCATCGCCCGGCTCAACGGCATCGTCGTGGGGGGCGGCAACGAGTTCAACATCTCCTGCGACCTCGCCATCGCCGCCGACGACATCTACATCCGGCACGTCGGGGCCAGTCACGGCTCCGTCGCGGCGGCGGGGGCGACTCAGTGGCTCCCCATCATCGTCGGGGAGCGCCGCGCCCGCGAGATTCTCTTCCTGAACGAGGAGGTTCCCGCCGCCAAAGCGCTGGAATGGGGCCTCGTCAATCAGGTGGTGCCCCGCGCCGACCTGGACGCCGCCGTCCGCGCGATGGCCGAAAAGCTCTACCGCAAGCTGCCCGAAAACACCATGTACACCAAGCAGCAACTGAATTTCTGGCGCGAGCTTTCCTGGCACCTCACCATCGGCCACGTCCGCGACTGGCTCACCATCCACGCGGGTTCGCCCGAAACCGCCGAGGGTGTCCGCGCCTTCACCGAGAAGCGCCCGCCCAACTACGATGAGATTCGCCGCCGCCTCGCCGAAGATGACAGCCCTGAACACTGGCACGGCCCGCCCATCGTCACCTGTCAGGTCTGCGGCACGACGGACATCCCGTCCAACTTCACCTTCTGTGGCGTCTGCGGCTCGAAGCTGGAAGCCTGACCCATCCTGTAGGGGCGGGTTTCCAAACCCGCCCTCCGCCACTTATATATGAGGAGCGAGCCGTGAACGAAGACCATCAGGCTCTCATCGAGCGGCTGGAAGCCCAGTGCAGCGAGGTCGAATGGGTCGTCACCACCTTCCCTGAAGACAAGGTGCTGCTCGACCCGGAGCGCGGCGAACCCGCCTCCCCGCACGAGGGCGAGTGGAGCGCCCTCATCGCCCTCGCCCACCTCACCACCGCCGAGCAGCACATCTTCCTCCCGCGCATCGAAAAACTCGTCGCCAACTCCGGCATTCACTTCGAGTCTATGGACGGCGACAAATTCTTCAACGACTATCTCGCACAATCGCCCTCCCTGCGCCAGACACTCCTGCTCTACACAAGCGCCCGCCAGCGCATCATCCGCCACCTGAAAGCCGCGCCCGACGCCTGGAACCACACCGCCACCCATACCCACTTCGGCGAGCGCACCCTCGCCTGGTGGAGCCACTACGTCTACTGGCACTCGATGGACCACCTCGCCCAAATCCTCAAGGCCCGCAACGCCTTGACCAGATAATCTTCGATAGGTTATTTTGAGGATTGCCGTTACCGTCCACCGTCCACCGTCTACCGTCCATTCCGCATTCCTAATCCTGGGGAATCATGTACGAGAACATCATCCTGGAGCGCCCAGCCAACAAGGTGGCGCTCATCCGCTTCAACCGCCCCAAAGCCTTGAACGCCCTCAACACCGCCCTCATGACCGAACTCGCCGACGCGCTCAACGCCCTCGCGGAAGATGATAGCGTCGTCTGCGCCGTCCTCACGGGCAACGAACGCGCCTTCGCGGCGGGTGCCGACATCACCGAGTTCGAGGGCAAGACCACCGTTGACATGCTCAAGAGCTACCGCTTCCGGCAGTGGCGCGCCGTCAAAGAGTTCCCCAAGCCGCTCATCGCCGCCGTCAGCGGCTACTGCCTCGGCGGGGGCAACGAGCTTGCCATGAACTGCGACATGATTGTCGCGGCGGAGAGCGCGCGCTTCGGCCAGCCCGAAATCAACCTCGGCATCATGCCCGGCGCGGGCGGCACGCAGCGCCTCACGCGCGCCGTCGGCAAGTTCCGCGCGATGGAGATTATCCTAACCGGGGAATTCATCACTGCTCAGGAAGCCTACATGCTCGGCCTCGTCAACCGTGTCGTCCCCGACGAACTCTACCTCGAGAAGGCGCTCGAACTTGCCGGAAAAGTCGCCTCCAAAGCGCCACTCGCCCTGCAACTGGCGAAAGAATCCATCCTCAAGGCGCAGGAGATGACGCAGGACCAGGCGCTTGATGTGGAGCGCAAGATTTTCTACCTCCTCTTCTCCAGCGAGGACAAGGACGAGGGCGTCAGCGCCTTCCTCGCCAAGCGCACCCCCGAATGGAAGGGGCGGTAGACGGCATAAGGTCGGGCACAACAAGGTCGCGGCTCTACCCTGCTCGGAATGTATCGCCAGCCTCTAGCAGCGACTTTTGAGGAGCATCCTTCAGGCCGTCGCCCCTATCCGCACCCGCTTGACCGTTGAGCCTTCCCCAAAACCGGCACCTGTAAACCGAAAATCGGTACTGGACACCGCCGGGATTTCCCTGTATACTGCGGAACATTATTTCGTTAGAGCTAAAGGAGCGACCGGTTTGAATATGGGGCAGATATGGGGCTGTTCATTCCGCACTCAGCACTCCGCATTCCGCAATTCTCAGATGTGGGGGAATGTGGGGGTTTGCGCGACAACGCCCGTCGTCACTGCAATCTTTCACTGCTCCCACTTTAGTCATGACACGACACAAAACGATGTAAAGAAATGTACATATTTTCAGGCCCAACGGTGCATTTTTACTCTGAACACCACCCGCCGCAGCCCCCAGTGCCCCGCTCCCCGGAGCACCAATCTAACCCAATATCGGCCTGTAAACGCACAATCCGCGCTCAAAACAGCCCGCCAACGCGCACATGTAACCCCCTTCCGGGGCTGACGAGCCGTTGCCCCTCGTCGTTGCCGTTAGCGGTCGTCCCGCCCGGAGGGCACCCGCGGTCGTCGGTCGTCCTCCGCCACCCCACTTATCCACACTCCCTCCAAAGTTACCCTAAATAATG